>CAUZBV010000233.1:0-6017 GCA_963578115.1 Myxococcales bacterium | reverse complement strand
AAAGTGGTGTCCGGGCCTTTCTTGACCGGGGGCGGTCAGTATCCAGTGATTTTGTTGGTCGACAACGAGTGGAACATTCTTTTCAAAGAGACCGGCTCCAACAATGCCGAGCTTGAAACCTACATTCAGACGTTCCTGTCCCTGTGAGAAAAGCGGTCCATTGGATGGTGCTCGCGACCTGGGTCGCGTTGAGCTCGCCAGTACTGGCCGAAGACGGCGGTGGAAACACCACCTTGAAGCCTTTTGTGTTGGATGATTCCAATGGCAAGGCCTTCGATATGGGCAAGCACATCGGTCGCGAGGTCATCGTCATGGCTTTTTGGGCCACGTGGTGCAAGCCGTGCAAATTGGAGCTCGCGGCCCTCAACAAGCTCTATCTGAAGTACAAAGATCAGGGGATGCTCTTCGTCGCCGTGAGCATCGACGGTCCCGATTCCATCGCTCAGGTGCAAAACTATGTGAAGAAATTTGGGTACACCTTCCCGGTCATTTTGGACCGGGAGACGGCGGTATTGGAGCGCTACAATCCCCGTGGGGATGTGCCCTTTAGCATGGTGGTGAACCGCAAGGGCGTGGTGGTCGACAAGCATCAAGGCTACAACCCGGGCGACGAGATTGCTCTGGAGGTCAAGCTCAAGACGCTCTTGGCCGAAGGGCATTCCGAACGCAGTCCCGCGTTGGAGACGCCGATTCAGTGGTTTCCCTCGGGTTTGGCGCAGTTGGAAGGAACCGAATCTCTGCGTTTTCGTTACCTGTACGATGACCCCACGACGGACAAGAAAGACGACAGGGTGTACGGGATCTTCAATCGCCTGAGCGTGAACGCGGTGCATGACCCCTTCCGCCTGGGCATTCGGGCCGACAGCACGGTGTTTCCCGGGTACGAATGCGTCAATGGGGACTGCAATTGGGAGGACGATCACCGCATCGAGCGCTATTGGATGCATTACAAGAACCGCCGTTTGGAGGTGCGAGGCGGTGATTTCTACCACTCCATGGGCCGGGGGTTGGTCTTCAGCATTCGCAAGATTGACGAGTTGGGGGTGGACACCACGGTGCGTGGTGGGTTTGCGCGAGGCTCCCTCGGTCCCGTCAAGCTCACAGGGTTCGGTGGCTTGTCCAACATCCAGAACATAGACACGGTGTTTAACCTGGGGCTCATCCCGGATCCGGACGACTTGGTGGCCGGTGGTGAAGCCGCGGTGGCGCTCCCGGGCAATCTCAGCGTGGGCGTTCGAAGCGTCTACGTGGATTACGTGGACGAGAAACAGATTAGCGACAAGAAGGATCTCGTGGTGGGCGCGAACTTCAGCGCGCCGGAGCTGACCGAAAACGTCTCGTTCTATGTGGAGACGGCCTTTATCAACAAATATGAGGCTCTTCGTGTGATCGACAAGAAGCTCGACAAGAGCGGATACGCGCTCTACAGCAGCCTCTCAGTCCGACCGGTGGAGGGCTTGGCGATTTTGCTGGAAGGCAAGGCGTACAGCCGTTTCGAGGTGCGCAATCCCTATTCACCCTACGCCCTCGAACTGCCGACCTTGTATCACGAGCCGCCCACGTTGGAGCGTTTCGATCAGCAGGTGCCGGGCAATCGGAACTCGGTGGGGGGCCGCCTCCGGGTCGAGTATTATCTCAAGGATCAGTCCTTGCTTCTCTATATGAACGCGGTGGGCTACAGCTTCGCGCTGGAAGGGGTTGAGAAAGACTTCGAACGCTACGAATGGATCGACAGTTTTGGCGACAAGGGCAACTGGATGATGCATGCCTACGCGGGCTTTGAGAAACGATGGGCGGGGGGGTATTTTGCGCAGTTTAGCGGTGGTTGGCGCAACGAAGCACCGAACAAGCCGGGCGACGATCAACCGGACTTCAGTCGTCGACTCTGGCATGTGGAGAGCGACGTGCAGGTCCCGATCGTCGGCAAACACGCGGTGGGGCTCCGAACCAATCACCGCAACGAGAGCAAGCTCTTTGGCGACAAGATGAAGGACTTTTTCCGGGGCGACGCAGCGCTGACCTACAGCTTTGCTCCCAATTTTTCGATGGGTATAATCTGGAGCTATCAGACGGAGTTTGAGCCCAGCAAGGGGCCGCGCTACAAGAACTTTGCCGGTGAGGTCTTTTATCGGTTCTCCGACTGGGGGCAGATTGGCGTCTTTGGAGGCCGTGTTCCGGCGGGCATTATCTGCGTCAGCGGCGTTTGTCGTGATCTGCCCAGCTTTTATGGCGTGAAATCCGAGTTTGTCGCGCGTTTCTAGCGCGTTGTGCTACCCGTTGGCGATGGCGCCCAGGCCCGCGCCTGCGATCCACTGCCCCCCATCGATCACCAGGATAGCTCCCGTTGTATAGGAGCTGGCGGGTGAGGCCAGGAAAAGTACGGCATCGGCGATCTCTTGGATGCGACCAAAACGGCCAAGAGGGATGGACTTTTCCAGCTTTGTCTTCATGTCGCCGGGAGCCAATCGCGCCATGCCTTCCGTGTCGCCAATGGGTCCGGGAGCGATGGCATTGACCCGAATCCCCAGCCCCCCCCATTCCACCGACAAGTTGCGGGTGAGGGCATCGATACCGGCTTTGGCGCTGGACGCGTGGATCTGAAAGGGTGTGCCCGTGTATTGGAGTGTGGCTGAGATGTTGATGATGTTCCCGCCATCACGCGACAAGAGCCCAAACGCCGCTTTGCAGGCGTTGAACGTGCCCTTGAGATCGATGTCGATGACCGAGCCGAAGCCATTGGGGCTGAGCGCTGCGGCTGGGGCCAGAAAGTTGCCGGCCGCGGAGTTGACGAGCAGATCCAATCGTCCCCAACGCGCCTCAATCGCATCCACGAGGGCTTTGAGGGCGTCGGGATCCCGGACATCGGCGCTCATGCCGAGACAATCACCACCTGCATCCGTCACGGAAGAGGCGACCGCATCCAATTTGTCTTGGGTTCGCCCACAAATGGCGACGCGGGCCCCATGCGCGGCGAGACTCTTGACGATCCCGGCACCAATGCCGGAACCGCCTCCGGTAACCAGGGCCACTTGGTCCTTCATTAGATCGGAACGAAAAATACTCATGATTTCCTCGGCAGAGCTTGAGAGTCGCTATTCGGCCAGCAGGGTCTCCACGAGGGCTTTGAATTTCCCGGGGTAATCGGGTTCCTCGTTGGTGTAGACGGCGCGGACAGTCCCACTGCGGTCGATCAGATAGGCGAGTGGGAAGAGGACAACCCCTTCACCATATCGACCATAGTCGAAGAGCGATCCGCCATCGATGTCCACCAGCGTGGGAAAGGAGATGCCTGTGCTCTCGGCAGAAAAGACCGCGTTGTAGATTTCCTTGCCCACGTGGATGCCCATGACACTCAACCCTTGATCGGCATAGACATTGTGAAAATCGGTTTCAACCGACGGCAACGCCGCCAGACAGGTTGTTCATTGGGCGTTGAAGAGTTTGATAAAGATGACGTTTCCTTTGAGTTGGGACAGCTGCACCATCTCTCCGTTGATCCCCGGCATGACGAAATCGGGCGCCGTTGAACCATCGTTCAAGAGCGTGGGGTTGACTCGGACCGGCCATGTGAATTCAGAGAAGTCGGGGTCGTTGGTCTTCAGGGTGAGGTACGCCTCGAAGGATTCATTCGTGGTGGTTTGGATCTCAAAAAATGTAACGCCATCCGGCTCGGCAATCACGTCTTCCACCGGGTCGCCGCAAGCGCTCGTGCAGATGATGATGCGCTCATCACTGGACTGCAGGTCGGTGATCAGCAACTCTTCTTTGCCTGTGTTGTAGATGAGCGCGCCGGTGGACCCACCGGCATCGCCTTCCAACACTTCGATCTGAATGACCCGTTGATGGGGACTGAATTCGGGGGTGATCGCGTTGGTCAGCGTGGTCAGACGAGTCACATGATCGGTACCGGCCACGACAAAACTGTCTCCCGATATTTCTGCCGCCATCACGCGACCAAAACTGGCTTCGCCGGGGAAAAAGAATTCGCGTGCAACCAACTCAGTGGCCGTGTGGTCTTGGATGTCGAGAAGACGGACGGCATCCCACCCCGCGACGATCAGCGCACCATCGATGGTGGCCAAGTCCATGCTCATGCCCGCAATTTGATTGTCGCTCACATCAGCGAGCTCCGGATCGGCCGAGTCGATGATGAGGACTCCCCATTCGGCTTGGGCCACGGCCACGTGTCCATCGGAGAGCGTGTTGAGACCGACGGCGATACCCTCGGTTTCGCGGGATGTAAGCAGCGCCGGCCCGCCATCCGTGCCCAAATCGATGTGTTTGAGACCATGGAATCCGTCCGCCACCAAGAGCGAGCCATCGGCCAAGAAGAGCCCCGCTCGGGCATCGGTAGCCAAGGTCGAGCCGGTCACGTCGGCGCTCAAATCCAATGGAGCCAGCGCAAGACCTTCCGTGCCGGCCAACCCAACAATCCTGTTGGCACCGACCGCAAAGGAGAAGACATTGGGGCCCGCCAACCGCGCCGTTTCGGTCAAGTCGTTGGTGGTGTCCAAGAGGACCCAATCGCCATTTCGTTCACTGACGATCAAATGGTCGCCCACCCGGGCCAAGGCTTCGCATGGGTTCTGCAAGGTGGCGGTCCCCGCATCGGTCAGGTCGGCCGCGTTCAGTGCGCGGACTTGCGCGCCATCGCATACGTAGATACGGTCGTCTCCGCCGACGAGTCCAGCGGCGCGGAGCATGGGGGTGTTCAAGGTTGCGCTCATGGACCGTGTGATCGGGTCCGCTGAGACAGGCGGGATCGTGTTGGTGTCCGGATCCGGTGTGTTCACATCCGGTGTGTCGGAAGGTGTTATAGTGTCCGTATCCGGTACCGATGTTGGGGACTCGCTGCAGGCCAAAACGGTGGCTAGGGTTGCTGCGAGGGCCAGGAAATACAAGCGGGGTTTCATTGCGTTACCTCCAACGTTGAAGAACGGTACCATGAGCGATCAGCAAAAGGCCAACGCTTCCAATGTACGAAAAACTATTTTTTTTATGGGAGTGATGGACAAATGGGAGTAGTCCGTTTAAGTACGGGGGTGATTCTCATTATCGGAAAGGGACCATGAGTCTTTACTTTCTTACACCGGGTCGGCTGGAAACATGGACGGGCATTGTTCAACCCGGCGGTGGATTGAACACGGTTCTTTTGCCCACCGCAGTGGCTGTATTGGAACGTGAAGACGGTTCAGTCATCCTTGTAGACGCAGGGTTTTCCTATGCGGAGTTGGAGGATCCCAAGGCACAGTTGGGCCGGATTCGACACTTCTTGTTCCAGATTCACGGGAGCGGCAACGCCGCGATTGTGGCCCAGTTGTCCAAGAGAGGGATCGCCGCCGAGCGGGTGACCACCATCGTCGCGACGCATCTTCATCTGGACCACATCGGTGGATTTGTGGATTTTCCAAACGCCGAGATCATTGCGCCGGATACGGAGTTTGCCAGCGCCAAATCCCGGGGGGGATTGGCAGGTTATATGCACATTGACGGGATCCTCAAGAGCGGTCGCGCACGCCCCATTCATTTGGAGTCGGGGTTCCGTTTTGGCTTTGCGGGCTACTGCGATTTGTTCGGGGATGGATGCGTGTTAATCCTGAACGCTCGCGGACACACAGCGGGTCACGTGGCGGTCTTCCTCACGGACACCGCGACCGGCCGAAGTGCCCTGATGGCCGGAGATGCGGCCTATTCGAACGAAGAGCTTCGAAGCGGTCAGATCAGTTTGCTGGCTCGCGTAACCGCCTTTCGCAAGGACTGGTTGCGGGCCACGTGGGGCCAGCTGAATGCGTTTGGAAAGATGCATCCGCAATCTCCGGTGATTCTATCGCATGACCGGGCGGGCTTCGCTACATTGCCTGACCACTAACCCATCCTTAGACGGCTTTCCATACTTTCGCCAAGCTCTCTCCATAGACACTGAGCGACCACTCGCAGAAATACCCGAAGGGTGTGAGCCGCACAGTGTAGTCCGTGCTGCGTAGCCGTTCAGCCATCTCCTCCATGAAGGCGAGTGC
>CAUZBV010000232.1:0-6056 GCA_963578115.1 Myxococcales bacterium | reverse complement strand
CCGATTTGCATCGATACAGATGGTACACATGTTGGCTTCCGAAATGCTGTGGCATCGCTCACAGTGCCGAATGGTCGTGTGCAACTGCGCCAAGGCATCTGAAAACTCAGCGGCATAACTCTTCGAGTCTCGTAGGATCGTGAACGCCATACGAGTCGCAGTCTTTTCGCCGACTCCAGGGAGGCGAGACAAGGCGCCGATCACGCGCTCCAAGGCCGCAGGTATTCTCATGATGATTAGAGCAGATTCAACAGACCCGGTGGGATCGGCAATCCGCCAGTGACATTGGCCATTTGGTCTTTCTCGGCTTGGCGGGCTTTAACCAGGGCTTGATTCACCGCGGCGGCCACAAGATCTTCGGTCATTTCCTTGTCACCGCTCTCAAAGAGTACCGGTTCGATGGAGACCCGTAAGATGGTGCCCTTTCCATTGGCCTCCACCACCACCATGCCGCCACCGGCGTTGCCTTCGACTTTCATGTTGGCAACCTCCTCTTGGGCCTTCTGCATGCGTTCCTGGATCTGTCTTGCTTGGCCGATCAGCGACGACATGTCGAACGAACCCATGGATGGCCCCTGATTGGTTTCATCAGTCATAGTGCAACTCCTCAATGCGGAGGTCGACAACGTTCCCATCGGTGGCTTTCAACGCCGCTTGGGTCACAGGATGATCCAACAAGAGTTGTCGACGTCGCTCGACATCCCGGTCTTTACGCTCTGTTAACTCTGTGCTGATCGTATCGTCCACTTGTGCTGTCTCTTCAATGGTGTAGCTGACTGTGCTGCCCAGCGTATCGCTCAACAGTCGTTCAAGGCGGGAACGCGTTGCAGGACTCTTAAGCTGCTCAACATAAAATCGCTTTTCCACCGCAAACGTCAACTCAGGACCGTTACCATGGACAAGTTGCACACTTTCCAGCATGGACGCCAACAAAGGATCGTCGGCCTTGGCCTGCGCAACAAAAGACGCCCAAGTCTCCCGGGTGAAACCGTCCGTAACGATGCTCAGCGGGGCAACTGCGACGTCACCGGGTGCTGGGGTGTCCGGGGGGAGTGTCTCCCGAATCGGCGACTCCGGCGCCGATTCGGGCACAAGACTCGATGGTGGACTTGGCGTATCCTCGGGCGCCGGTTCCGGCGCTGCTTCTGGCGTAGGCTCCGGGGCATCCAATGGCGCGACCTCATGCGGAGTCTCGATCATCGCCGGTGTCGGTACTGTGTGCATCGGTGCCGTTGCCGGTGCCGGTGCCGGTGCGGACATTTCGACCGGTTCATGATCAGACAACTCGCCGCCTTGCCCCACATGGGACACCACCTCTTCCAGTCGCTCCATGAGCTCCGGGACCGTCTGCATGTCACGCACACTGCAGGCACGAATTGCTGCCATTTCCAAGACCAAACGAGGGTGACCGGATCGGGCGACATCATCGGACGCTTTGAGAAGCAACTGAAAGATCCGTTGCAATGCCGCCACGGAAGACATTTCGCCCAACACGAACATCGCTTGGATCTCCACGTCGGAGAGCTCGGTCGCCCGCGAGTCGCCACCACACACCTTGATGACAATGACATCGCGAATGGTCATGAGCACATCGGCGGTGAACGCGCGGAGATCGTACCCATAATGGTGGGCATCCGCGATGACCCCAAGCGCAGGAGATGCATCGCCATCCACCAACGCTTTTGCGAAGCGCATGAGCCACTCACGATCCGCGATACCTAGACAGTCTGCCACCGCTTTGGCGTCCGCTTTTTCCCCCACAAAACTAATCACGCGATCCAAAAGGCTGAGTGCATCTCGAACACTGCCTTCACTCTCGCGGGCAATCATGCGTAAGCCATCCGCCTCGATGTGAACACCTTCTTTGTCCAACAGGACCTCAAGATGCTGTCGAATCATGGTCGCAGAGACTCGCTTGAAGTCGTAGCGCTGACAACGACTGAGGATGGTCACCGGAATCTTCTGTGGTTCCGTCGTCGCAAAGATAAATTTCACATGACTCGGGGGCTCTTCCAGCGTCTTCAGGAGCGCATTGAATGCTTCCTGAGTGAGCATGTGGACCTCATCAATGATGTAAATCTTGTATCGATTGCGTTGGGGTGCGTAGGCGACGCTGTCCCGGAGTTCTCGGATTTCGTTAATCCCTCGATTGCTCGCGCCGTCGATCTCGATCACATCCAGGCAGGTCACACCCTCGGTGATTTCTTTGCAGGATGAACAATCACCACAAGGGGTTTCGATCGGGCCTTGGTCACACTGGAGGGCCTTGGCCAGAACGCGCGCGGCCGTGGTTTTTCCCACACCGCGGGCACCGGTAAACAAGAAGGCATGTGCAACGCGGTCCATGCGAATGGCATTGCGGAGCGTTCGGGTCACATGATCTTGTCCGATGATCTCCTCGAAGATGGCGGGGCGCCATTTGCGCGCCAGAACGAGATACGACATGTCAACACTCCCCGTTGGGTTAGGTACAGAGGGCCCGCGCACAAGGTGTTCCCGTTACCGTTGCTTCCTCCCGGACCTGGCGGATTCACGGTTCAACCCTTGCGCGAGCCCCGACTACCTAAAAAGGCGTCTACAACTCTTGCACGTTGCGTCCATGTCAACATGCAGAGTCTCCGTAAACACCAAATTATGGTGGCGGAGAGGGTGGGATTCGAACCCACGGTAGGGGTTGCCTACACACGCTTTCCAAGCGTGCTCCTTCGGCCAACTCGGACACCTCTCCCGAGACTCTTTTCATTCGTTACATGGCGGAGAGGGTGGGATTCGAACCCACGGTGAGGTCGCCCCCACACCTGATTTCGAGTCAGGCCCCTTCGGCCTCTCGGGCACCTCTCCGACTGCGTAACTTTGCAAAGAACGTTTCGAGCAACGCGGCACACTCGGCATGCCGAACGCCACTCCGGATCCCCACGCGGTGATTCAGAGCAGGCACATTCGCCAACTCCAGTACCGACTCGACGCTTCCCCACTTTGGACTCGCCGCCCCATAGACGACACAGTCCATCCGGGCGTGAAGCACCGCACCCATACACATCACGCAAGGCTCTAAGGTCACATAGAGTGTGCACCCACCCAGACGCCACGTACCCAAGCGAGCGGCTGCGGCCCGTATGGCCACAATCTCCGCATGTGCCGCGGGATCCAAGGATCCTTCACGCATATCATAGCCTCGACCGACAATGTACCCCTTGTGGACCACAATGGCACCAACGGGCACCTCGCCTGCCTCGGCAGCGACTCGCGCGAGCGCGAGCGCTTCTTCCATGAAATTCGTATCCATGTGATTCAGTACGCCCAAGAGGATTCGAACCTCTGACCTGTGGTTTCGTAGACCACCGCTCTATCCAGCTGAGCTATGGGCGCATCTTGTATTGGCGGAGAGCGAGGGATTCGAACCCTCGGTAGGCGTTAACCTACACTCGCTTAGCAGGCGAGCACCTTCAGCCAACTCGGTCAGCTCTCCGATATCCATATCATTTCAACGAACATTGCATGGCGTCGGTTCGAAAACCGGGACGGAGGAGGTGGGATTCGAACCCACGGTAGGTCTCCCTACGGCGGTTTTCAAGACCGCTGCCTTCAACCGCTCGGCCACCCCTCCACAAACGCCGACCGGATACTAGACGAAGCCTTGTCAATTTGTAAACCACTTCTGGAGCAATTGTGCGAAAGCCGGGAGTACTACCCGTCCGATCCGGTCAAAAGTGTCAGTCTGCCTTCCGTATGACGTCCACATTCCCCATGTAGGGCTGCAGCGCCGTCGGAAGGCGAACGCTGCCATCAGACTGTTGACCATTCTCCAACAACGCCACTATCGTGCGTCCAATGGCCAACCCCGACCCATTGAGTGTGTGGACATATTGCGGTTTTTCACCGGCCTCTGGTCGGAAACGGATCTGCGCCCGACGGGCCTGAAAAGATTCACAATTGGAACAAGAACTGATCTCGCGGTACCCATTGTGGCCGGGCAACCACACTTCAAGATCATAGCTTTTGGCGGACGCAAATCCGAGATCACCATCACAAAGCATTGCAACCCGGTAGGGCAACTCCAGTTTTTGCAGCACTGTCTCTGCGTTGAGCACCATGGATTCCAATTCGTCGTAGCTCGTGTCTGCGGAACAGATCTTCACCATCTCGACTTTCTGGAACTGATGCACACGGGTTAGCCCTTTGACGTCCCGTCCGTACGAACCGGCTTCCCGTCGAAAACAGGATGAATATGCTGCGTAACAAATGGGCAGCTCGGACCCATCCAGGATTTGTCCACGATGTAGGTTGGTCACCGACACTTCGGAGGTGGGAATCAAAAAGAGGCCATCGCTGGTCTGAAAGGCGTCGTCTTCAAACTTTGGCAGTTGACCCGTCCCTTCCATGGATTCGCGAGTCACAAGATAGGGGGTAAACACTTCCTGATACCCGTGTTGATCCACATGCAAATCGAGCATGAAGTTCATTAGCGCCCGCTCCAAGCGGGCACCCAGGCCACGATACACCGCAAACCGAGCCCCGGAAATGGAAGCGGCGGCTTCAAAATCTAAGATTCCAAGGGCCTCGCCAACGTCCCAGTGCGGTTTGGGATCAAACGACATACTTGGTTTCTCACCCCACGTTCGGACCACTACGTTGCCGCTCTCATCCACTCCAGCCGGCACTGACTCATGGGCCCAATTGGCCAAGCCCATCAGTTGACATCGGATCGCTTCCTCGGCTTCTTTGACCCCATTGGCATGTTCTTTAATGGAGTCCCCCAGCGACCGCAGCTCTGTCCGCGCCTTGGCCACGAGATCCGGATCGGCGTTCTTGTCTCGGAAAATAGCGGATAACTCACTTTGGCGATGCTTCTCTTCGTCGTGGGCGCGAATGTGTTTTTTGCGGGTCTCGTCGTATCCCGCCAACTCTGCAACCACCGTCGCGCCGTCAATTCCACGGCTCGACCAACGCGCAATGGCCAATTCGGGATTGGAAAGTACTGTCTTTGGATCCAACATGACGACTCCTTGGATCGACGCCCGTTCGCCTCATCAAGTCCCGGGTATACTCCTGTGGACACGTCAACATAACCACAAGCTGCGTGAATATCTAGTCTTGTTGATCATGCGACCGAGCGCGATCCCGGTTCCACCCAATCAACACCAAACCGGCCGCAATCATCGCGACCAAGTAACCGAAAAGGCAGAGCCACGCCCACACCGTCGTCTCGTACGTGATGGTGGCTTGCATGCCAAGACCCGCCTGAATGTCCAATTCCAGATGATCGTGAATGCCTCTTTGAATGGTCAGCACAGCGCCAATAAGACTGACCAGCAACGTCCACTTCGCCCATCGAAACCAATCGTCCGACTTCCCCTTGACGCACGCAGCACCTGTCCCCAACAACACGAGAGGGATCAGAAAAAACATCCCATACTGCAACGCCGGTTTGGCCGGCTCGGAGGCTCGGACCTGTCCCTTGAACTCGAAGTGCTTCGCCCAAAGCGAACTATCCACGGGCTTCATCCCGATCGCACGACGCAGCGGACTGACGACAATCGTCAACTCCGGCGGACTCTCAATCGCCGCATTTTCTTCCAAAACAAGGGCCGCGCTCGCGTGAACCCACGGCAGAAAAGCCAACACGAAACCAAGGATTGAGACACACACGACCAAACTGCCGACAACCCGTTTCATTGCCTCACGTGCCCTTCCATAGACTGGTTACACGCCCTCGTTGTGGAAAGCGCCACACGGGTCTCGGCTGGTTCACGACTCACGGGGTGTTCGCGGGCCGGCCGGCACCGCTCAGCTCCCACTGCAACGCACGAAATGATGCAAAGGAACGAAGGGGCTCAGACCAAGACCGACGCATTTCTCTTCGGAGAGGCGCCAACCCACTGTTGTCGGGCAACGCACGCAATACCCACAGCGCGCGTAGCGCACCGTGCATGTCCCCCGACCGTGCGCGCAACCGCGCCACGAAAACCAGCGGCTTTACTTGGGCGGGCGCGATCGACAACCATTGCTCTGCGCAGTGAAGAGCGTCTCCATGCCGACGCGCTTCGAGTCGACGC
>CAUZBV010000231.1:0-6067 GCA_963578115.1 Myxococcales bacterium | reverse complement strand
GCGCTGCCGTACCACAGCATCGCGCTCTTTCCCTTCGGATACCTTCGAAGGGTGCCGCTCGTTTTGACTTGGATTACCCCATTGCCCGTCGGCGCCGACACCAAAGTCTCGGTTACGGTGTGTCGCCAGACGCTGAATCTTGGGGATGCATCAGTCATGGGTTGTATCGCAAAAAAAGGCGTTGCAAGGTTGCTCCGGCGACAGTATTCGGCTATCTTCGGCTTACTTTTCGCTGAAGTAAAACGAGGAAACCATGGCATACATCGTTGCTGAGCCGTGCATCAACTGCAAGTACACCGACTGTGTAGACGTCTGCCCAGTCGATTGCTTCCATGAGGGAGTGAACTTTCTGGCCATTCATCCGGAAGATTGCATTGATTGTGGCGCTTGTGAGCCCGAATGTCCGACCGAAGCGATCTTTGAAGAAGATGACTTGCCCGAAAAGTGGGAAAGCTACATCGAATTGAACGCGAAGTACTCCGAGGACTGGCCGGAAATTACGGCGAAGAAGGACCCGCTTACGGATGCGGATGACTGGAAAGACAAAACAGACAAACATGATCTGTTGAGTGCGGAGGCTGGCGGAGGCTAGGCCACCGAAACGTTCCGTGTTCCAAACCCTTTCAACGATGGTTGAGATTTCTTTATGAGGGCTGGTCTATCCGCCTCACCTCACAGCACGCGCGTTCTACCAACAATCGATAATTGAAGTCTTTGAACCATCGTGTCATCCAGTTGTGATGCGGTTGACCCACGATGATCAGCCCCACATCGCCCTCTTCATCAGCGACGCGAAGAACCGAATTGACCAAGTCGCCGCTCCGAGTGACGCAGCGGACGTCCAATCCCTGGTCAACGAGCTGCTTTTGCCATATTTCGCTCGAATCACGGGTTTGATTGAGCGTGTCCTCTGTGAGCGCTTGAGCGACCCCTTCGCTGTGTTTGCTACCCAGCCATCCGTCTTGCGTCAATTTTCTCGAAACGCGGTCGGCCAACTGCGCGTCGTAGAGTTGCAGGATGGTGACTGGAGAATTGCCTTCGGCTGCAGCGCGTACTTCTTCAAGCACCGGTTCGGCATTGTACGGCTGGATTAACACCGCGAGAATACGCATATCAGACCTCATACCCCATCAGGGGCCAAATTGTCAGCGCAAAAATGATGAAGAGGGCCCAAGCCGCCAGCTTGAGAAGGGTTCCTGCCAACAAGGTGTCGCGCTGCTGCAGAAAGGAACTGGAGAAAGCCAGGGCGGTTGCGGGTGTCCCCATGGGCAGGATGAATGCATAACCACACGGGATGGCCACAAAGAGCGCCATGATCCGTGGATCGATGCCGGTCTGTTGCGCAATGCTGATGACCGGCGGCATGAAAAGAGCCACTACAGCGGCATTGCTGATGGCCTCGGTCAACCACAACGCTACGAACGAGATGGCCGCCAGCAAGACGATAGGGCTGCTGTTGGGGGTCAAGGCCAGCAGCTCTTCGGCAAGCCAGGCGCTGGCCCCCGTCTTGAGCATGCCCAGACCCAACGCAATGGCGCCGCCGTACATCAAGACAATGCCCCAGTTGACGTCCTCTTCCACCTCGGTCCAACGGGCACAACCGAGAATGAACGCGGCGACCACCGCGAGTAAGGAAATGGTCGCCAGATGTTCGGTGCTGAAGGTGATCCAAAATCCAATGGTTGCGCAGAGCAGCAACGCGGTGGCGAATTCGCGATAGCTGACTTTGCCCAGCGCACGGGTTTGCTGAGACAGTTGGTCTCGTGCGACCCCGATGTCTTCAATTTCACTCCTGAAGAGCAGCCGTAAGATCAATCGTCCGACGAAGAGCATGGCCACCATGGTGGGCAAGGCGAGCAACGCCCAGTCGGTAAAGGAAATGCTCTGCGCGGTGTTCTCCTGCAAGATGGCGATGGCCAGAGGGGCTCGACCGCTACCCAATAAGGTCGTTGTACCGCCAATGACACTGCCCCAGGCCAGGGACAGGTAGAGCGCTTTTCCGAAGCGAGACTGTCGCTTCAATGACAAGGCCTTTCGGATGGTGTGGACTACGGGGAAAAACATAGCGGCCACAGCATGACAGCTCATGACGCAGCTCATGCCCGCGGTGAGCAACAAGATGGCGGTGATGAGTTTCTCCGGCGTTCGGCCAAATCGGTTCAACACCTTGAGTGCGATGCGAGTCGACAGGCCTGATCGGAGTACGGGGGAGGCCAAGATAAAGACCCCCAGGATGAAAAACGTGATGTCGCTTCCAAAGAGAGCGTACGTCTCCTTGGTCTCCAAGATGCCCAACGCTGGAAAACTCACCAGCGCCAAGAGCGACGTGATCATGAGCGGGAGGGCTTCCGTTGCCCACAGAAAGATGCAAGCCGCAAACACGCCGATGGCCAACTGACCGCTGGGTTCAAGCCTCGGGAAGTTCACTTGAGTCACCATCCAAAAGATCAGGATGCCAATGCTCACGAGCCAAAGCCGTCTTCCTCGCAACAGGAGGATGAGCCAAATGGGCCGTCGGTCGATGGTGATTTCTATTTTCAGGGCCGGATCTCCTGGATGACACGCAACGCGTTGCGGCCGAGGATTCGGCGAATACGCTCCTCGGACCAGCCACGATCTAGCATACTTTGAACCAGGACGGGCATATCCGTCACCTCTCTGAGGCGTCGAGGTGGTCGGATGACGCCATCGTAGTCGGTTCCGATGGATACGAATTCGTCGCCAACCACGTCGATGATGTGGGCCATGTGGTCGATGACACGGTCCGGACCACACCGCAACCACGTTTTGGCCAGAAATCCGCTGTGGAAAATAATGCCGATGGTCCCGCCTGTTTCCGCGATGACTCGAATCTGTTCGTCGTCGATGTTGCGCCAACACGGCCGCACCGCTTGGACGCCCGTGTGCGTACAAACCAAAGGTTGGGAGCGATCATGGATTTTGGCGGCCTCCATATAGCCCTCCCGGTTGATGTGGGCGAGGTCCACCAAGATCCGCTTGTGGTTCAGGTGTTCAATCAGCGCCGCTCCCGTGTCTTTGAGTCCCCCCTTGTCGGCGCCCAGTGGGCTGGAGGTGTGGCCGATCCGGCTGCTGGTGAGATGAACCAGGGTGACGCGGCTGACCACATCAGGAATGGCTGCCAGGCTTTCTTCATCGTGCTGAAATGCCTGACCACCCTGAATGCCCACAAAACATGCGGTGGTCCCGGCCGCTCGTGCCGCTTGGTATTCCGAGTGACTGGACACCAAGCGAAAGTCGTCCGGGTAGCGCGCCAGATCTTGGCGGATGCGGTCGATGTTCTTGTGAGTGACCGGCGCTCTTCGTCCGCTGGTCCGCAGAGGATTGGTGGCAATATCGAAGACCACACCCGAAAGGCCTGCGTGGCGGATACGCGGCAGATCGGAGTGACCAAAGAACAAGGCGCCAAAGAGTCGTGGCCGATGCACCCGGTGGACATTGTATCCATAGAGGCGGGCTGGAACGTAGAGGTCGTTGTGGAGGTCCAGGACGTCGCTGTCCAAATACAGGTCGAGGGCTTCTTTGGAGATCCCCAGCCGGGATGCCCATGCGTTCGAATCGTGATCCCAAGGTGGTCGCGGCTCAAAGGGACTCATGCGCGAGAGCATACCAGAACCACGGAGCAAGGATAGCCAGCCGCGCTTTGGGCGGTGGATTGTTGGGGGACGTTTAGGGTCGGTCTGTGGGGCGCGGGCGCTTTCGAATAGGGACTCGGGTCAGACGACGTCGGAGCACTACGGTACTCAGCGCCAACATCACGAAGAGGATCATGGCGCCCCAGGGAAGGCCGCTGGAGGCAGGCGCTGTGACTCGACAGCCGCACCCTTCACCCGGTGGTGCGGGGTAGAGCTCCGGTCCGCTTGTGATGTCGCCCGCGTCGGCGTCGTCCGCGATGGCTGGGAGATCCAGCGGTCGACACGGGTCGGTTTCGTCCACACTGACACAGCGAAGGGCACCATCGATTCGTTCCACGCACTCTTCTTCATCGGCTGCGCACGAGGAATCATCACAGGTTCGGAAACACATCCATCCGGTCGCCGTTTCCTCGCACACGGCGCCCTCTCCACAATCCGCGTCGGATTGGCAGGACACACATTGACTGTCAATACACGCCCCGTCGGCACAGAGTGAACCAGAATCACAGACCATCGCGCTGCCGGTGCAGACGCCGTCTGTACACACGTCGTTGACGGTGCAGGCCGCATCATCATCGCACGGGCTGTCGTCGGCGAGGGGCTGGGCCAAACATTCGGTGGCCGTGCCATCCGCTCGGCAGTCCACCGTACCCGTTTGCGCACACGTTCCTTCGCCGGCCGAACACGGGATGCCTTTGTCCGGGAAGCCGTTGTCCACGACGCCATCGCAATCATTGTCTGTGTGGTCGCACCATTCGGGGCCGGACTCGCATTCACATCCCGTGCCTGACGGGCCGGAGGCGAGGTCGCCATCAACGTCTACAAAGCCTTCACTGCACGCGGCCACACACACACCCTCGGTACAGATCGATGCGGCATTGGTCGCATTGTCGCACTCCCCATCGTCCGAGCAGGGGCTCTGGGGCAGACCGTCGGTGATGTTGAAATACGCGGCGGGCAAATAGGGTGAATTTTCGTTGATCCATGGGCTTCCATGCAACGCCACGCGGCGGTCATTGCTGGTGTCACCGACCGCATTGAGGCTCTCCACAACGACCCCGACCCCGACGTCACTTTCCATGGCTGTGAATCCACTGACATGGACCACATAGGTGCCGTCGTCTTGATTGGCAGCGGCGACCACGATGCCGTTCTCTGTGGGCTCTACCAAGGTGCCTGCCGCGAACGTGAGTTGGGCGGGATCGGCCTGGGTGTCGATCTCGAAATAGACGTTGGTTTTGTCGGTCTTGGGCTGTCCTGTTTTGTCTGTCAACGCAGCCGTGAGCATGACCGTGCCATCGATACCGTCCGGGGGCGTGACCGACACGTCCACGAATCGATATTTGTCGGACAGGACGCGGAGCAAGTACACCGCGTCGCTGACTTCCACGACGCCGTTCTTGTCGGCGTCCATGGCTGTCAACTGAGCTTCCGACACCGCCTTGGAGGGGATCAGATCCGCCAAGTAGAAGAGTACGGTGCTGACATCGGCGGCCGAGAAACCACAGTCGCCGTTGGCGTTGCCGAGGACGTCGTCCGGTTGTGCGCCGTTGGGGCAGTCCGGATCGAGGAGTCCGCGTCCGGCCACAATGGGACGGGGTGCGTCACCCGGCAGGATGGGCGCGCCGATGGACGTTTGACCGATGGAGTTTTCAACCAACGCACGAATGTCACCGGAGACGAGCGTAGTGGTTGTGTCGCCGTCCTTGAGTGCTTTGAATGAGATCGTCACGATGTGGGATGCGTTGCCGGTTAGGACCGTATCCACATCGGCAGCACCGACCACCTGTACTGTGCCGGGGCTCTCGTCCATGTTGGCGTCCAGGTGACCGCCGGGCCAGTCCGCTCCTGGATTCACGGCGATGGGAATGATCACGGCCGGATCGAACTCGATCGTCATGTCAAATGCGCCCAGAGGCTCTCCGCCCGTGTTGACGCGCACCGGCATCTCAAAGAGTTCGCCCGGGTTGACGTCGGGGTGGGCCAAGAACTCCAGCTGGCCCAAATCAACGTCACCAACCGCAGGGGACAGGTTGCACGCCACATCCACCCCACCGCTGACTCCGGATGCCTCCACCGTCGCGGTGATGGTGACCAACGCGTTGTGGTTGTCATGCAGCACAACCACGCCCGCGCCGTCTACGCTCGCAACGGCTGGGTCGCTGCTGTCGAATACGATGAGCCCGGCAAGGGTCAGCGCGTCTTCCAAAATCGACGCATCGGAGAGCGTGGCGGATACCTTGGTTTGGAAGGTTGCGACGTCTTTTACCCCATTCAGTGTTGGAGGCAACGTCACTGTGATCGACGCCACCGTGACCGGCGCGCTGATCACTTCGAGGGCATAGGGCGTGGACCATACGCCACCCACATTGGCACGCAACTCGACGTTTCCAGGGGTGTCGCCACGGACGTGA
>CAUZBV010000230.1:0-6071 GCA_963578115.1 Myxococcales bacterium | reverse complement strand
GTCGACGGGAAATGCGGGCACCCCAAATGCTTGCGACATCACCACAGAAGCGGTCTTGTGCCCAATGCCCGGCAGCGCTTCCAGGCCATCAAAATTCGCTGGGACGATGCCTTCATGCTCATCCACAAGTAGCTGACTCAATCGACGAAGGTTCTTGGCCTTGGTAGGGGCCAACCCAATTTCCCGAATGAGGTTTTGAATGTGCTCCACTGGCAGCGCCGCCATGGCCTCCGGGGTCCGGGCCGCCGCAAAGAGCGAGGGTGTCACCTGGTTCACCTTCTTATCGGTGGTCTGCGCGCTCAACATGACCGCCACGAGCAGCGTGAAGGGATCGGTGTGTTCCAAAGGGATGGGCACCTCCGGATAGAGCTCCTCCAAGATCGGCACGATTTTGGCTGCTTTTTCACGCCGGCGCATGGCACCTCCCACGCCGCGGAGCCTACTCGATCACCGGCCCAGAGGCTAGTACCGGATGTGAAAGTCTTGCGTCTCCTGAAGAGGCTCTTCCCATCGAACTTGAACGTCCTCAACATGGGCCATGGGCGGCCCATTTCTGCACCACTCCACGAGCGCCTCCAGCGCCGCTCGTGGCCCTTCAGCGACCACCTCCACGTCGCCGTCGGCTCGATTTCGAACCCAGCCGCTGAGACCCAATCCTTGGGCCTCGCTTTGGGCACTGCCTCGGTACCACACCCCTTGCACCCGACCCGTGATCACCAGATGCATGCGTGCGTTGGCTGGCGTGTTCATGGGACCTCCACTCCGATTGACTCGGGCAAGGTGGGCTCGGAGCCCCGGCGGATGAAGAACGTCAACCAACCTTGCGGTCGCACGGGCACACTATACTGGTTGTAGTCTCGCTGAAATGTCTCATCCAAGATCATGTCTTTGTCCCCCGGCAAGAAAGGCCACCATTGGGCGAACCAGTTCCCCACTTGGGTGGTCGGGATGGCTCGCTTTGTCAACGTGGGCAACCCCAAGATCACCACATCCGGTGCCAACGAGAGCACGTATTTGGCGTCGTGTTTTTCGTGGCCCAAGGCCCCCTTGCCAGGCTCCACGGTCACATGGGCGATGTGCGGATCGTTCAGACCCAGCATGTCGATGACGGGCAAACCGGATTCGTACGGCACGATACCCGCCGCGTTGAGCGCGACCACGGCCTCTTTGGGAAAAGTGCGCCCCAGCCACGCACCGATGGCTTGATAGTTGGCGTTCATTCGGTCCACGTTTTCGATGCGCGTGCGATGCGACTCGGGCGTTGTGCCGTGCAGGCTGTGCCGGGGAGCCGAACCCGCCCCCAACATCCACAGGCCCAAGACCACACACGTTCCTGCAGCCAATGCCTTCCGGAGACCGGCCGACTCGACCCCTGTCCACACCACGAGCCGTCGAATCCAGTCCACCAAGATCACCAATCCCAGCACGTGAGCCGGCAAGAGAAATCGGTAATACGCAAAGATGTCGCCACCCACCACGATCGCGTTGACGAGGTTGGCGCCCAGCACAAAGGCCACCAAGCGCGACCAGAGATCCCACTTTCGCCGCCACACACCTGCAGCCAACGCCGGAAACACCAGCCAATACCCATGGGAGGTGAGGCATTCCTCCACATAGCGCCACCCCAGATAGGTTTGCTCCGCCGAGGGACTGGATTTGACGTACACCGTGTTGGGCAAGGGAAAACCAAAGTGTTGCCAACGCCAGAGAAACCAAGGGGCGAAGAGCAACACAAAGGCACCCAAGATCGACCATCCTCGTTTGCGCGTCTCTCTGCCCAACAAGAGCGCGGCGACCACGGCCACGGCATAACCCGCTCCCTCGGGACGAACCATGGCAGCCAGCGCCAACAAGAGCGCTGCCATGAGAGCGCTGCGCATGCTCGACCGTGTCGCGAGCAAGACGCCCCCAATCAAAAGCACCACAAAGAGCGGCGTCTCCATGCCCGATCCGGACCAGTAGGCCCAGGTGCCATTGGCCGCCAACAACGCCGGCGGCAGTACAATCCATGCGTCGATCCGGCCGTTCCACCGAGCAGCCACGGCCGCCGTCATCCCAAGCAAGCCCAAGCCGAAACATATCGAGAGGGTGACAGCTGCGTCGGGGACCACACCACCGAGAAGGTGGACAAAGGCCAAGAGAACAACCCAGCCAAAACTGGTGAACCCTTCGACGGGTGGTCCGCCGGGGTTGAACACGAAGCCGTGGCCGTTGGCCAGATTCTCCGCATACCGAAAGGAGATGTAGGCATCCTCAAAGGGCAGCAGGTAGAGGCCCATGTGCACAAGCCCGCCGACCATCACCACGCCCAACAACCAGACCCATGGCTGACGCAGAAGGCCTGTCGATGGGGCCGCCGGTGTGTCCGTATGCATCGAGTGTGGTTGGCCTCTCCCCGGTCGCGTGCCTTTGGAGAAACGGTATCACGGCCACCGTGGACCAACGAGTTTTGCCGAAATGATCGGAATTATTCGACGGATCGCATCCCGGGATAGATTCGTTCGATGGTGGCCCAGCGGGTGCCGTGCTGACCATCCAGCGCGTACCGAGGCGGTGGAAAGCGCTGTTTCAGGTCCGCATAGAGCGCATCGGCCTCATTGTCCTCGATGGTTCCGTTCAGCGCGTCTCCGTCGTCGGGCTCAACCACGTCCGTGTCTTTCCGAACGCGGTACCGTTCCGGAAATGTGTCGGTCTCGGTGTCCCACACAAAAATGTATTTGGGCGCCATCTAGTGCGCTCCCTTCGTGTAGAGCGACAAGAGGAAGTCCCCGTCTTCGGCGGCCATACGCGCGAGGACGTTCTCCATCTCCTTGGCCATTTTTTCCATAGCGCCGGGTGGGAGCGGACCCGTACCCGTCGAGGCGAGCATCGTGTCGTAACGGCCGCCCAGATCATCCAACCCGTATTTAGAGCGCATGCCCACATCGTCGATCTTGTCGAGGATGTCGTACTTGGCCGTGTGGAAATTGGCCATGGGCTTGCCCACCTTGGCGGCCAACTTCGCGGGCAACTTGACGATCTTTTTCTCAATGAATGTGCTCGTGGTGCTTGTCCCCACCTGCAGCTCAAAGCGCATGCCGTTCTTGGCGCGAATGTCCGCGTGTTTCCTGGGGTAGGGGATGGCTTCTTTCGCGTCGAACTCCACCGCATCGGGGAACATCTGTTGAAGCTTCTTCCAGATGGCTTCCACCTGGCTGCCGTTCTCACATTCAATCCGACCTCGGATCATGTCGCCCATGTCGTCGACGGTGGCATAGCCTTTGCGCGTCATCTTCTCTTTGACCGACCCCACAAATTCACCCAAGTCGTCGCGCTTGAGGCCGTACAGGGTTTCCACACCGAACTCGCTCGCCAAACCATCCAGTTGCGGGCCCAAGTCATCGACGGCCTCCCCCGCCATCTTGTGCAGGTTTTTCTGGGCCGTCGGACTGTCGAGCAAATCGTCCATCGTCAGCCGCAATGGATTGGCCGAATCCACGGCGCTTCCCACACGGGCCGGGGCCGGCGCATCCACCCGTGGCCCAGCGGGCCGGGTGGCGGGCTTGGGTGCCGCCGCTAAATCGACGGTCTCCCCGGCGACCCCCAACTTGCTGAAGTTGGCCTTGTTCATGCGACTCATGTCGGCCTTGGCCCCACCCATGGTCACCAGGATGATGGCGCCGGTGGTGGACGCCCGACCCAACAGGTTGAGCAACGCATCGGTTCGCTTCTGCGGATCCTTCATCTGCATAATTTTCTGGTATTCAGCCTGATACTCGACGGCCAAGAGCACGCCCTGGGCTCCATCGGCGCTCACTTGGCCGATGAGGAAGGCCTTGGTCATGTTGGTACCGCCCCGGCCCACGTTGGTCACGGTAGCCCCCATGCGCCACATGACACCGGCCCCCAACATGTTGCCGGCGATGGTGAGCACATCCAGCGCGTCTTCTTTCAGACCACCGAACCCCTCCTCGTGACGAGTCGCCAAGCTGATGCCAGCGCCAGCAGTCGACGCGGCGATGGACGTCCAGATCAGGCCGCTCACCACCCGCGAGCCCGGGATAGGTGCCACGGCCGTAATGACCCCAAGCGCCAACGCACCGATACCGGCCACCAGACCCACCGTGTCGAAGAAGCTGCCGATGGAGTCCCAAAAGCTCATGCCATCGGTGGCAAAGGACTTGGTCATGTCAAAACCGGCAGCTTTCTTGGGGATCTCCATTTTAAGCAGGCCGTCGGGATAGCGATTGTCACCGTCCCATTCCTTGATCGCGGCGCGGATGGCGTCCGAAGACTTCTTGGCTGTGCCCGTATATTCGCCGGTCAAGCGGCGATCGGCCGGATTGGTGATGTCCACCACCTTCCAAGTTTGCTCTCCGCCCGTATTGCCCACCTTGGCCACAAACACGTTGAGGGGTGTCACTCTCCCGTTTTCGGTCTCCACGTGGGCGGCCTTGATGGGGATCCGATCCGCATCGCTCGTGCTGGCCAGACGTTCCTTGAGCTTGCTGATGTACGTCTCAATCCCTTCTTTGGTCTCGGGATCCAGCTGGCCCGATCCCTTCTGCGCCTCGGCCGTTTTGAGCAGCGCCAGGTAGCCTTCCACCCCTTCGAGGGCTTGGCCCGGATCGCCCGGGGTTTCCATCTCGTCCAGCGCCTGATCCGCTTTGGCGCTCTTGGACATCACCGTTTGGCGGTATTCGATGTACTCGGGTTTTCGCTTGCCGCCTTGGCTCGAGATGAACTCCATACGACAGATGTACTTGTGCGTTCCGGGGATATTGGGGGCTTTGGTCGTCCACTGGGCGAAGTTGGGCCCATCGGCGCGGTTGGGCTCACCGAGCCGTTTGGCCTGCCCATAATCGTTCAAGCGGTACCACTGATAGGTGTAGTAGGAGCCGGAGGCGGATATCTCCGCATCTTTGACCACTCTCAAAGCAAGCGGCTGGCCAGGGACCAATGTCGCTCCTTGGGAGGACGATTGAATGCGATGGGAAGAGTTGTACTGTCCGTCTTCGGTCTGCTTGATATACGTGGGGACAACGCTGCCCTGAATCAAGCCCGCGCGAGCCATCTGGGACCAGGCAAACTCCCGGTCCCGACCGCCCATTTCCGACATCACGTCCTGGATGAGGCCTTTGCCCGTGTGCTTGTTGAAGTTTGCATCGTACACTCTCTTGATCATTTTCAGGAGTTCTGGCGGTTGATTCAGCGCTCCCCACACGGCTTGCTCGTCCGTTCCCCCACCAATGCCGAAGGGGCCCGAACTGTGTTGAAAGGCCTTGAGCAAAGCGGCCGCATGCCGATGCGCGTTGTGCCGCGCCGTCGCCGCGCCGTAGTCCCCAGGTCCATACTCCGCTCCCCCTTGCGGCTCGTGTCCCGGCGCCGCCTTTCGCATCACCACGGGAGCCGTGGACTGCGGTGACGGCTTCAGCGCGGCCTGGCCTTCCGCAAAGCTCTTGCCTCGCAAGTGGTCATTGGCCTTGGCCTTAACGGGATCCTGCAACGCCGGGTTGGCGCCGGACTTCTTGGCCGTCTTGGGTTCTTGTGTGTAAGGCATGTAGCGCAACTTGCTCCGCTAGATCTAGTCTTTCTATATACCATATTTACTACGCAGCGAACAGGGCATTGGATCACCCGCCTCCATCAGAAAGGGAACAAATTCCCGTTGAGGCATCATTCCATTGGCCGATGTTTTCCAAACGGATGACAATTGCACTGCGATGCGATAGACACAGAAATCAGCCCTGATCCACCAGGGCACACGCAGGAACAGGCCCCATGCCCAGCGACAAACGACCTTCGAACTTCGTCACCGACATCATCGACGCCGATCTGGCGTCGGGGAAACACACGGAGGTCGTCACACGCTTTCCCCCGGAGCCCAACGGATACCTCCACATCGGCCACGCCAAGAGCATCTGCCTCAACTTTGGACTGGCTCGGGATTACCAGGGCCGCTGTCACCTGCGCTTCGACGACACGAATCCGGAAAAAGAGGACGTGGAATACGCCGAGTCCATCCAAAACGACATCCGCTGGCTCGGGTTTGATTGGAACGAGCACCTCTACTTCGCCTCGGATTATTTCGA
>CAUZBV010000229.1:0-6074 GCA_963578115.1 Myxococcales bacterium | reverse complement strand
TCACAATCGGCCCACCGGCGGCCAAAAGGACGGTGCCCGGCTCGTCGGGAACCGCAAAGTTGAGTTGTTTGCCCTCGCAGGGTTCGCAGCCGGATCCACTGTCCGAACACAGGGCCGCGCCAAAGAGCCAATCGGTGACGCCGCGGGTGGCCTGCCATGGTTGGTCTGCAAATACGCCGCTCGCCGGCCCGTCGGCGATGGTGAATGTTGGGCTGTTTTGGGTGTCGGTCCCGCTGTTCGTCTCGTCGCCGCCGCAGGCCGAGAGGCTCGCGGACAAAAACACGGCCATGATTAGGGTTGCTCGCATGGTGTTCCTCACTTTTTGGGCAATCCAAACACGCGGATGGCGTTGGTTCGGTAGATCTTTTTCAGCACGGCCTCGGGCAAGCCGATGCCGTCGATTTTCCAGCGGCCCTGGATGGGCGTGGGGTGGGCGAACTGACGATCGTGGGTCTCCAAGAAGCGGTAGTGGGTTGTGTAAAATGTTGCGGCGTCTTCATCGGTGGGTTGGTCGCCGCCCGTGGATCCCAGCATGAGGAAGCGCGGGCCGATGCCGATGTCGGTGCCAAAGAGGATCCGGTCGGCGTGGCGAATGAAGAGGTCGCGCACTTGTTTGGGATCGTGGCGGCCGATCTCTGGCACCCGGGCGGCCAGATCCACCATGGCGTTGGGGTAGGTGTTTAGGAGCCGGTCCACGTAGGTGATGTCTTCCGGGTTGTTGGCAAAATGCACCAAGACGAAGGTGGTGAGCGGGTGGCGATCCACCACGCGGTCCCGCATGGCCAAGAGCGCCTCGCGTGACGGGACGGGTTTGTCTCCAAACGCCCAGTCGGGGTGGTGTTCCAGCTCGTCGTATCGCTCGTTGTCCGGTGTGCGTGGCTCCCAGAATGCTTTGGGGTCGCTGGTGTGGATGCTCACCGGGATCCCCAACTCGCCGGCTTTCTCCCAGAGCGGGTCTAGGCGTGGATCATCCACGTCGATGAGCACTTTGTTGCGGTCGCGGAGATAGAGTCCGAGGGCTTTGGAGATCTTCAGGCCCCGATAGCCATACTGAGTGACCGCAGCCTCCAGGGCCATGGCTTCCCGAAGGCCCCACCAGGGTTCGTCGATTTCGTCCCAGTCCGGGTTGTAGGCGTTTACGATCCGCCCGGGCAGTTGTTGGGCGAGCGCGATATTTTCGCGCATTCCTCGCCGAAAATTACCGCCCGACAGATTGACGAGCACCTTCACGCCGGATCGATCCATCAGTTTTTTAATGCGTTCTCCCGCGCTCGGGCTCAGGTGTCCGTGCACATCGATGAGCCCTGCGCGCGTCGATTCCGGGGGGGGCGCGACGAACAGTGTGCATACGAGGAGGAGGGTCGAAAGCATGGGTCGAGCATAACCGAATGCGAGTTGAATTGCGCATGCACAAAAGTCTGGTTTATACTTTATTTTGAACCGGTCGAAATTGGGAGAGGATATCCGTGTCCGCGGCAGAACTTGCAACGAGAGGATCGTTTGCCATTCGATATTGGGGTGTGCGTGGGAGTATTGCGACCCCGGGCCCCGGTACCTTGCGATATGGTGGCAACACGAGCTGTGTGGAGATTCGATGCGGTGACCAACGTTTTGTGTTGGATGCTGGGACCGGGATCCGTGGACTGGGCGATCAGCTCTTGGCCACGGGCGATCCTGTACGTCTCACGTTGCTTTTCAGTCATCTGCATTGGGACCACATACAAGGTCTCCCCTTTTTCTTGCCGGCCTATCAGGACTCCACGGAGCTGACCATCGGATGCGCACGCCGGGAAGGAGTCCGCTTGCATGATGTGTTGGAGAACCAAATGACCTACCCCACATCCCCGGTGGAGTTTGATGAGGTGTGCACGGCGACCTTCAACTTGTTGGAATTCGATGCGGGCGAGACACTCACCTTTGGTGACGTGACGGTTCGAACGGCGTTGCTCAATCACCCGGGTCAAGCGACCGCCTATCGCTTTGAGTACAAGGGCGCTTCGTTTGTGCACGCCACGGATCATGAGCATGGGAATGAGGTCATTGATGCGGGCCTTGTGGCCTTGGCCCAAGGGGCAGACTACCTCAGCTATGATTCATCCTACACCGAAGAAGAATACGCCGGCGTACGAGGCCAGGCGCACATCGGTTGGGGCCACTCCACATGGGAGGAGGCCGTCAAGGTGGCGCAGCGTGCCGAGGTGCGTCACTTGGTGTTGTTCCACCACGATCCGGCCCACAATGACGATCAAATGGACGCCATTCATGCCCAAGCCAAAGAGCGATTTCCCCAGACCGTGGTGGCCCGTGAGGGCATGGAGATTCTGTTGGCGTAGTTCGTCTTGAGTCTGTGTGGCGCTCGTCGCGCGCAGGGCCTCTACTCGAAGTACCAGGAGAAGTCCACGTAGACGCCATGCAGGTTGATGGCGTAATCCCCTTGCCAGCTGCAGGCGGGGCAGTCGAGGTTCAGTTGGGCGTCCGGATCCTCCGTGGGTGAGTCGACGCTGGTGGACCCAAATCGATAGGCATAGGCCACGTTCGTTTCCCAGTTTTCGGCTTCGTAGCCGAACCCCGCGGTCATACTGTGCGTGGGCGTTGGGGGTGTTCCGAACGCGGTGGGGTATTTTTCGTTGCCCGTCTTGTCATCAAAGATATACCCCATGCGGATCCGATAATTGTCCATGAGTTTGTATTCGGTGCCTATCCGCACGGTCATGGCGTCGGACCACTCCGAGGGCAGTGGCTGGGCTTGATCGTTGTTCGTGTTCCCATCGAGGCTTTCGCCATGGAGGGTCGACGTGCCGTTTTGGCTGTTGAAGGTCCACTCGAAATCGAGAGCGAGCCCCAAAGGACCTGCGTCGTAGCGAACGCCTGCGCCCAACTTACTCGGGAGGACGACGTCCATCGATGTTTTGCCGTAATTGACGTAGAGGATGTTGGACGAATCGCCCTCGAGCGTCGTGGTCGTCTTGTGACGGTAGGTGACGCCCAATTGCAGCTCGGGGATGGGCTGCCACTGAAGGCCGGCCCGAAAGCCCGCAAAGTTCAAGCCCTTCAGGTCGAGGTCCAGATATTTCGATGTGTTGAGGGTATCCAGGAGGGCCGGGTTGGCTTTGCCTCCGCCTTTGAATCGCTCCAATGAGGCGATGCTGAATCGGTACCCCGCGCCGATGCGGAGGTTGCCGGGCAGATCGAAGCTGACGGCGGGGGTGATCTCGATGAAGACGAGCTCGGTCTTGTCGGTTGTGATGTTCCCTGTCTTTTTGTTCTCATACTTGTACTCCGCGCCGGCTGAAGCCACGGGGTACGCGCCCATGCCGAAGGTCATCCAGTCCGTGACGCGGAAGGATCCCCCGACCAAGAAGAAGGGGGCAAAAGCGGGCTCAGAGCGTGTACTGACGGCGGGGCCCAAGAGGCCGTTGTCGGGGCTCGATTGAAGGGAGCCGAAGAGCGGGGACACGTTGGCCGTCAACGAGATGAAGCGGGTGTGACTCAGTCCCGCGGGGTTGTGAAAGAGAGCGCTTGGATCGTTGACATAGCCAATCGCCGTGCCCCCCATGCCCATGTGGCGGGCTGAGTAGAGGATCGGGGTGTCATAACCACCGGCAGTGACTACATTCGTGCTGGCCAAAATGGCACACAGGGCCATCAGCGTCGTTGCTTGATGCATCGTCTTCATTGAATACCGTTTCCTTCTTGTGGGTGTTCCAGTCGAGTCTGTTTGGAGAGTTAGTTCGTGCAGTCGTCGCATGTGCCGTTTCCGCAATTCTTTTCCGGGGCCTCACAATCCTCTGGACACTCTTCGTCTGTCTCTCCTTGATCGCATGTGCCGTTTCCACACACTGCATCGGGTGCGTCACAGTCTTGTGGGCAGGTCTCGTCCGTCTCCCCTTCGTCGCATTCGCCGTTGCCGCAGACCGCCGTTTGTCCCGAGCAGTCTTCCGCGCAGTTGACGTCAGTTTCTGTTTCTTCGCATTCGCCATTGCCACAGACCGCTTCGGACGCACAGTCTTCGGGGCAGGTCTCGTCGGTCTCCCCCTCGTCGCACTCGCCGTTTCCGCATTCCGCTACCTGCGCGTCACAATCTTCAGGGCACGTCAGGTCGGTTTCCCCATCGGCACATTCGCCGTTCCCGCAGTTTTTCAGGCTGGGATCACAGTCCTTGGGGCACGACTCGATGGTTTCGTCTTCGTCGCATGTTTTGTTGCCACACTGTTTGGAGCCCTCGTCGCAGTCCATGGGGCAGTTGTCGATGGTTTCGTCTTCGTCACAGGTGCCATTGCCACACTTTTCTACACTTGGGTCGCAATCCATGGGGCAGTTGTCCATGGTTTCGCCCTCGTCACAGGTATTGTTTCCGCATGTCTCCGGCGCGGGATCACAATCCTCGGGACAGGTCTCCGCGGTTTCGCCGCGGTCGCATTGGGCATTGCCACACTCGTCTGGGTTGGGCCCTCCGATGCCGCTGCAACTCTCGAACGCGGAGTTACAACCGCTCGTGTCTCTGCACTGGACGCATTCGGCCGAATTGGGACCTGCTTCGCATTCGGTTTCGCATTGGAACTGCGTGCATACGGTGGCGTTGACTGCACAGGCCGCGCAGCTTTCGGAGAAGCCAGCACCCTCGATGATGCACTGACGAGCGCAATCTTCCGGGGCCGTCTCGTCTTTGCACGTGTGGTAGCATTCATCGCCTACCGCGAAGGGGTCTGCGTTTTCGAGAATCGCTAGGTCGGCTGAGCTGGTGCATCCGCCGGACGGTTGGTCGCTTCCACAGAGGAACCCGACCTCTAAGTTTCCGCCGGCGGGTGTGGCCACGGCGCACGCCACAGCGCTGTCGATGCCGCTATCCTGAAGATAATGAACGCGACAGTATATCGTGTCACCGGATGTATTGCCGGGAGAACCAGGGGGGAAGAGGGGACAGACCGAGGCGCAGTCCCCGCCGCCAAAATCGATGACTAGGTCGCCCGTGCATTGGTTGGCGATCAAATCGCAGAACGTTCCACACAGATCCTCTATGGGGGGACTGGTGTCGGTTATGGGGGGACTGGTGTCGGTTTCGTCCGTAGTACCCGAGTCCCCACAGCCATGGATCGAAAACAAAGCCAGGACACCGGCGAAAATCCAACGGAATGTCTTGCAATTCATTTCTTTAATGCACCCCAAAGCAAAGTAGTAACGCATTCGTTCATGCGTTGTTGATATACAACAAGACCGTCTTCGTTGTCCAGTGTGCGGGCTTTTTCAAACCCACATACGGCGGGTGTTTGGTCTGCCCAGTTCGGCCTTGGTCAAACCCTGTGTTAGAGTGCCACTATGAGACGGGCCCTCTGCCGAACCCCTTTGTGTTGTCATGTCATCGTTCTGGCGTTTGTAATCACTGGCGTATGTGCCTGCGAAGAAGAGTCGCAGGGCTTGCCACCCCCGCCGGCGGCGTCTGCACCGTCTTCCGCGTCGGCTTCCGGCGCAGCCCACTCGGGGGCGACGTCCGATCCGGACGAGGCCAAAGAGGACGAATCAGAGTCTGCGGATGACGCGCGGCGCTTGCCCTTCTTGCGCAACAAGGCACGGCCAACGACACCGAACCCCATCTTTCAAGGCGATCCGATTGTGCCGAGCAAGGACTACCGGAGACGGCGTGTTCAGCCCAGCGGGGTCAGTCCTATCGAACGACATTGGGGGGAAACGTCGATTTCGACGGATGCCGTCGCGAAGGACATTGCGGCCATTTTGGATGCGGAAGAACCGACGGACAAGGATCCTGCGAAGGCCAACGCGAAAGAGGGCGAATATCGCTTGGTCTTGTATCGGCTGAACGCGAAGACGTGGGCCGTGGAGACGTTTGACCGCGCCTACCACAGCAACCGATCGAGGGAAGCGGCGCTCGCTCGCAAGACATCCGAGGGGTACCGTTTGACGCGGCCCAGCGCGGAGGACATCAAGGACCGCAAGCAAAAAGCTGGTGCTGGCGCCAAAGCCAACAAGAAAGGGAAATCCAAGGCCAAGAAGTCAGGCGATGACTGTCCCGTCCGCGTGACGTGGACGACCGGTGATGGATCGTCCCGTGAGGAGCA
>CAUZBV010000228.1:0-6080 GCA_963578115.1 Myxococcales bacterium | reverse complement strand
AAAGCTGCCTGCGGTGTTCACGCAGATGGCGTCCTCGCTGCAGTTGTCGGTCGCAAGCGCACATTCATTGACGTCGGTGCAAGTAACACCGTCGCCGTTGTAGCCCGGGTTGCAGCTGCACACAAAGCTGCCTGCGGTGTTCAGGCAGACGGCGTCCTCGCTGCAGTTGTCGGTCGTAAGCGTACATTCATTGATGTCGGTGCAGGTTCCATCCCAGCTCGCACCGTTCCAAGTCGGCGTGCCGCTGTACCCTGGCTTACACACGCAGTTGGGTCCGCCGTCGGCGTTGGCGGGGCACGATGCCAGAGAGCACGCGGCGTCGTAGCCCGTCGGCGGTGCGGTGGGCGCACAGCTGTCCGATACACTACCGGTCGAACACGACGTGGCGCCGGTGGCGGCACACACGCCCGTTCCGCAGTTGGTGTTGAGCGACGCATAGTCCTCATCGGCCTCTCCGTTGCAGTCGTCATCGATGTTGTTGCAGATCGTGTCGTCGTCGTTCAGCGGCGGATTCGGGGTGCAGCTATTTGCAACGTTTCCCGCCACACACGACGTCGTGCCGGTGGCGGCGCACGGCCCCGTGCCGCAGCTGGTGTTGAGCGACACATAGTCCTCATCGGCCTCTCCGCTGCAGTCCTCGTCGACGTTGTTGCAGGTGATGTCATCAGCGCTCAGGGGCGCTTTGGTGCTGCAACTATCGACCACATCACCGGCCACACACGAGGTCACACCCGTGGCTGCACAGACGCCGGTCCCACAGTTTGTGATGAGCGACACGTAGTCCTCGTCAATGGCTCCATCGCAGTCGTCGTCGTTGCCGTCGCAAGTGGTGTCGTCCACTGCACAAGTGGCCGAGAGCGAGCTGAGGGGCACCCAGGTCAATCCACTGCATCCTTCAAACCGGTTGCTAGTCCAGCGAATGGTGCCCGCCTTGTCGGTGGTGCACGGATCGGTGTCGTTGCCAATCTTGACGCCCCCGGCCACATCCAGTCGCGCCTGGGGGCTGGCGGTGCCCACGCCCACCTGACCACTGACCTCATGGACGACCGAATCAGCCAGCGTGGCCGCAGCGGTGTATTTGGCCAGGGTGCCGGCGCTGCCCGGGCCCGTGAGCATGGTGCTTAGATCGGGCTTGTTGGTCAGATCGTTGTAGTCGCCGCTCGTGGCCACCGGCGCAAGCAGTCCGTCTTCCAACTGAGCCTTGCCCACGCATCCGGTGCAGGTCAACCCAGCGGCCCGCATGGCAGTGGGTACGCTGGCCAGACGCATGCGCGGGGTCATCTCGTCTTCGCTCTCCACGGTGATGCCCAGGTGGAGGGCGGTCGCGTTGAAGGTGGTGGCGTCAAACGTGACGTTGAGGCCGAGCAGGATCTGGAATCGGTTGGCGACCACCGCGACCGACTGGGCCTCGCTCCACAGCGTTTCGTTGGCCTCAGCGCCGTCGTAAAGGGCAAAGGTCATGGCCATGGTGCCGGTGAAGGCCGCGCCATCGCTTTTCAACGCGCCGCTAAAATGGAGCACGTTGGGGACCGTGGCGTGAGCTATGCCCGCCCACAGGAGGAGAAGAAGAAGCACCAGGGATGTCCGACTCAAAAGGGCGGGCTCCTCAATTGGATTGATCATCTCGCTCAACGTGTGCAGTTCAAGCCATTATAGTGGAATACGTCAAAGGGATTCAATAAATGTAGGGACGAGTGAGTCAGTCTTGGATCAGCCGACCCTTCCAATACTTGTGAGGGACGACCTTGACCTTGTCCCAGGGGCGGGTTCGGATACCACCGTCTTCGGGCACAAATTGCCACATGGCGCCCACTTGGCGGCGTTTGTCTTGGCCGAACCACTGCTCCCAATCGTTGATGTAGAAGATCGTCCAGTTGTCTCGGCGGGTTTCGCTCATGGCGTTGCTTGCGTAGTCCCGGGTGAAGAAGACGGGCGGCTCGAAGCGAGTGGCTCGAACCTCGGCCAAATCGTCACGATAGCCATGGCGATTGGGGAACGTGGATGGGGTCCATTCCATGTAGTCCATGTCCACATCCCGCCGGATCCGCATGACATTACGAAGGTTGAACTGGGGTGTGCACTCTTCCATTTTGGAGACCAAGGATGTGTCGTATTCCGTGTTTGGATCGCCTTCCCGGTGTTCTTTCAACAGTCGAGGTGACTTCTGGTGGGCGCGTGCAACCTCTCCAGCCACTTTGTCATTCACATCGAGCCACTCATGCTCATCGAAGGTCTCCAGGTCCTGCCAGTGTTTCCAGAATCGTGCCTTGATGTCGCTGTTGGCAAAGGGCGTCTCGGGGCCCTCGATTTGGCTCAGGCGCCACAACTTGCACTCCAACGCTGGGGTGTGCTCACTCATCGGCGCCGAGCTTGATGGTTAGTCGCTCTTCGGCTTCATCGTAGTACTCTTGGGTGAACTGCCGGTCGATCACAACACCGAGGGCCTCTTCCAACTCTTGGGTCAATGCCACACAATCGGTCCCCGCTACGCCATCCACCGTTATGGTGATGCGGCCATTCTTGTCGATGGCAAAAGAGATGTTCGATTTTATTGCCATGACGACACCTTGATGTGGATGGTCTCGTCTTCGTCCGTTTCTTCGTCTTCGAGTGTGAAGCCGCGCTTTTGGACTTCATCCAACACTTTGTTGTAGCTGTATTTTTGTGTGATTTTTTGGAGGAACTCTTCTTCCGTCCAACCGCGGGTGGTTTCAACGCCCCACCAATCGGCCACGAACTGAACATGTCCGTCTTCATCCACTTTGACGCCCACATCGTAGGTCTTGGAGATGTGGATCGACATGACGGCGTCGGTGGTCTGTCCTTGGTAGCCCTTGACCGTGGCCCGCTGTCCTTCGGTGGATTCGGTACACTCGATGCCCAACTCGCCCAATGTCCGTTTGAGGCAGACCAAGTCTTTGATTTTCGTCTGTACGGTCGTGAAATGAGACATGGAGTTTAGAGCTCCACCGGTCTTCCGGTCTTGGGGGTTTCTTCGTTCTCCGCCGATCCGTGCGATGCAGGCCGCGCACGGTGCCTGGACCATTCTCTCATACCTTCAATGGCTTCCCGCATGGTTTTGCTCAGGGGAATGATCTCCAGGCAACTGGCCACCACGCGATCCGTGTCGATATCCGTGTTGTCGTTGTTAATACTTCGCTCGTCGAACGCGTCGTAGAGAGCGCTGATGACGGCTTGTTCAATCTCCGAGCCGCTGAAACCCTGCGTGGCTGCCACCACCTTCTCGGTGTCGAACGCGGTGGGATCGCGGTTTTTCTTGGCCAGGTGGATGTCGACGATCGTGGCGCGCTCGTCCGCCGTGGGCAGATCGATGAAAAATATCTCATCAAAGCGGCCCTTTCGAAGCAGTTCGGGCGGTAGGTGTTTCACGTTGTTGGCCGTGGCGATCACAAACACGCTGGAGGTTTTTTCCTGCATCCAGGTGATGAAGGTACCGAACACGCGTTGGGTGGTGCCGCTGTCGTTTTGTCCACCACCACCCGCGCCGCTGAAGCCTTTCTCCAGCTCGTCGAGCCACAAAATACACGGGGCAACGGCCTCGGCGGTCTTGATGGCGTTGCGCATGTTTTCTTCGGACGATCCCACCAGGCTGCCCATCACTTTGCCTACGTCGAGACGAAGCAGGGGCATCTTCCACTGGTAGCCCACCGCCTTGGCCGTCAGGGATTTTCCGCAGCCCGGGACACCCAAGAGCAAGATCCCTTTGGGGGTGGGCAGTCCAAACGCTCGGGCCTCCGGCTTGAAGGCTTTTGAGCGTTTGTTCAGCCAATTCTTGAGCAGATCCATGCCACCCACCCCGTCCATGGGCTGGTGGGTCTCATAGAAATCCAAGATCCCGCTCTTTCGGATGATGCTCTTCTTTTCCCCAACAATGGTTTCCAGATCGAACTCCTTGGTCCGAACCAAGGACTTGGAGAGCACGTTCTTGACTTCCACTTCAGTCAACCCCAAGGCCGATTCCACCACGTGCAGCTTAATGGCTGGATCGGTGCGTGCCTCGATAGTGAGGTCGGGATGCGAATGCAACATCTCGTCAACGATCTTCTCGATGTCCTTGCGGCCCGGGAGCACGTAGTCCACCACGGCGAATTCCTTTTCGAGCTCGGCGGGAATGTTGAGCACAGCCGAGAGCAATACGATGGCACGGCGATACTTGGGGTTGTTCTTGAGCTCATGGTTCAAGTCGCGCAATCGGCGCCGAATGGCCACCGTGGCTCGTCCTTCAATGTAGGGGTGGAAATCCTTGAGCAAAAAGATGGCGTCGTTTTCGTATTTGGAGATGAAGTCCAGGGCTTTGAGCGGATCTTTGATGTCTTGATGCGACTCGCTGTCATCCAGTGCTTTGAGCCCTTCGGTGCACGACCAAGCGATGACTTTTCGGTTGCGCCGATCCCCGATGGCACCAATCGCTTGTGCCACCCTCTCTTCTTCGGGCGAGACCACGTAGAGCAACACATATTGTGCGCGGATCAGATCTTCGATTTCCTGGGAGCTGCTGATGGAATTTTCCATGGGCTCGGTTCCTTTCACGCGTCGAGGGCCTTCTTAATACGGCTCAGCCCCTTCTTCAGAGCCCCGCTGTCTGCGCTGACGACTCGGATGAGGTCGTCCACGGTGTCGGCGGATTCCGTCGCGGTGTCAGACGTCATTAAGGCACGGACGTCGTCGGGTAAAGAGTCATTTTCTGCGTCTGCCACGGCACGAACCACTTCGGTCAGAGTCACCAAGTTGGTCTTGAAGAGTGAGAAGTTGCCTCGCCATTGGGCAAACATTTCGTTCACAACGTCCAGCTCACTGGCCAGCTGCGATCGATAGGCCTCCATCGCTTCATCGCTCCCGGTGGTCCCCTCGTCTGGGTCCGTGGCGTCTTCGGCGGCGGGGGTTTCGGCCAAGCGCGTGTTGAGCTCGTCGAGTTTCTTCGTCAAGTTGGTGACTTTGCGCTTGAGTGAGGTGTTTTCAGATTTGAGCTGCTTGGTGTCGTCGTCGCCCGAGTCCGAATCGGAGAGCTTCTGTTCGACCGATTCGAGTCGTTCCTGTTGTTCGGTCAATTGCTCTCCCATGCGTTGAAGTTCACGCACTTTCGCTTTGTAGTCGGGGTGGCTGCTGACGTCGATGTTTTGTTCCGCTTTGCTTCGCCGTTCGATATCGCTGGACAACTCTTTAATCTTTTCGTTGAGTTCGTTTTGCTGGAACTCAGACTCTTTGAGTTGATCGGTCAGCGTGTCGACCTCCCGATTCTTGTCGTAGAAATCCTGGAGCAGTTTCTGTTTCTCTTCTTCGAGCCCCTCCATGCCGCTGCCCATGCGGGCTTGTCGGATCTCGATGTCTTTGTTCTCCAGATCCACCCGAAGCTCGCTGATGACATTCTCTTTGTCGGCGATGATTTCTCGTAATTGATTGATGCGTCGTTCCAGCTTCTGGGTGTCTCCTGCGTCGCTGTTGAACCCTTCTTGGAGTGATTGCAGCTCTTCTTTGTTGGATCGGAGTTCAAACTCCATCAAGTCGTATTGGCGCTGGAGCTCTTCGAGTTGTCTGTCCTTTTGGGTGACCTTGATCTTGAGCGAGGAAATTTGGTCGTTCGCATCGCTCCATTTGTCCTTCAGGTTGTCCAGATCGACTCCCGAGTCACTGCACCGCGCTTCCAGTTGGTACATTAGATCGTCTTTTTCGGCGGATTCTTCTCGGGCTTCTTCCAAGAGCTGCTTTTGCAGTGAGATTTGATCTTTGAGCTGAACGTATTTCTCTGTGATCGAATCGAGCTCTACTTCATAGCGTGTGGTGCGTGTTTCGAGCTCTTCGTTGCGCAGTTCCACCTCCAAAACCAGTCCTTTGTGCTCTTTGAGTGTTTGGCGCAACGACTCGATTTCTGTGCCTTGTTCTTTGATTTGTTCAACGTACTTGTCTTGTTTCTCTTGGTGGGTTTTCCCTTGAGTCGCCTTCTGTTCTTTGAGCTCCTGGATGTGTTTCTGGTCGGCAGGGTCGGACCCCGCTGGCTCGATAGGTCTTTTCTCTTTTGGGCGAACGACGCGCGCATGATCCTTGGGCTTCACGCTCTTCTT
>CAUZBV010000227.1:0-6082 GCA_963578115.1 Myxococcales bacterium | reverse complement strand
AACGAGCGGACCCGCTATCAGCAATGGGGCAGCATTGTTGCGCAAGCGCTGGCCGCACGGGCACGGATCAACTTGGAGCGTATTGGTGTGCGGTTGGAAACGGGCTCTTCAGGTGTTTCCATTGAGCTCTTTGATCCGGCACGCCCGAATCGATCACCTCTTGTATTACCGACCGATGAAAAACTGGGCGCGCATGTTCTGGTGAACGGCAAGAATGTCACCACCGACAAGGAGGGCCGGTATGTTGCAGTAATCGACAAACACTCGGCCGGACATGTTGCTGTTGAGCTTCGCAACGGAGCCGGCGTGGTGCGTGAAATTCTGCTCGATATTTCCGAGGCGGACGGGAGCACAAAAGCACGACTTGTTCGCGCCGATCTCCAGAAAAGATCTCTGAGGATCGGGGAAAATGTGGTGAATTTGGTGCCATTGGAATTGCGAGTCAAGGCACCGTTTCAACAACTGCGAATGATGAAGGGAACGCCGGAAACATCCATTGCGTTTGATGTCTCCGTCCCCGATGGAGTGGTGAAGGCTTGGACACTGATCGTGACAGGTCCTGATGACAAAGATGTGCTGAAGACAACGGGTGAGGGAGATCCCCCCCCGCAGATTCCGTGGGACAGTCCTGAAAAACTTGTTGAAGGGGCCTACGGATATCGACTGGAAGCGATCACTCAAAGCGATGGAACGCTCACGTCGAAACAGGGGTCCTTTGAATTGGTGGAAGGATCGGTTCGTCGCGAAGAAGGCACGCTCATTCAGACCCTTACGGGTCGTCTCTTTGGAAAGCAGCACACCCTCCGGTCCAGGTTGCGGCGACAGCTAAAGACCTTGGCGGCGGTCCTGTCGAAACGTCCAAGTAGCGATCGATTCTTGATTGAAGTGCACGCCGATGGAACAGGAGAACCTGGATCCGTCAAGAGCAGCACATCCATTGAGGCCACTCGAGTGCGCAATGTATTGATCATGAATGGACTGGATGGAACTCGATTGGATGCCAGAGGCGTGGGCAATGACCGACGCGTTGCGGAAGGAAATAGATCGTCGAGTCGACAAAAGAATCGACGAATAGAGGTACGTGTACTTTCATCACCTTCCGGTGCAACCACCGATGAATCGTGGTCCATTCGGATTGATGATCAACCGATGAAATTGTCGAAATCCGGTTTGGGTGTGTCGCGCCTGAGCGGCGAAGTGGGCGGTCAATCAATCGTTGAAATTGTGGGGCCCACCGGATCGCGACTGCTCGAAAAAGTGGTGATTGGCGGAGACGAACCCGACGGTGAAGACGTGCCCGAGCCCCCCTTCGGTATTCGCGTATTAAATCGGTCATTGGTACATCGTGCAGAAACGGGAAAACCAGCACCGCCCTTGCCCATCAGCGCACTCCAAGTTTCGTTACCACCCAACGGGACGGAGCTGGGACAGCCTGTTCTTCCCATTCAAGGAAAGGCGCCGCCGGTGGATGGTGTCGAGATCACCATCAACGGCCAAGTAGTGCCCGTGTCGAACGGGACATTCCAACTCTTGCTTCGACTTCCGAGCGGTAAGGAGTCCAGTGTTGTGATCCAGGCTCGGGATCCAGCGGGCAATATAGCCCGTGTTGAGCGTTCATACCGCGTAAAGGGCAACGCGCTGTTCTTACTCGCTCTGGCAGACGGTGCGTTGACTCAGTCAACGACGAAATTGGATGGCGTTCGAGACGACACATCGATTCGTTTCAACGACGTGCCCGGGGTCAACGATCTCTTTCTTCATGGTCGTGGTGTGTTGTATCTAAAAGCCCGTATTCAAGGGAATGAATTACTCAAGACCGTTCGGATCACGGCCTACGCAGACAGCGCACGCCAGCGTGATAGCAGCGCATTTGTCGAGCAGGTTGTCGATCCGAAGCGCTTTTATCCGGTCTATGGCGATGCGTCCATCGAGACCTCGGATGTGCATACACGGGGCAAGTATTTCGTGGCGATTGAGGCGGATCCGGGAAAAATGATTGTGGGCAGTTTCCGAGCGGGCATGTGGGGTGTGGAGCTTCTTCGATATGACCGGGTCTTGGAGGGTGCGCAGCTACAACTAAAGAAAGCATTTGTTCCTGGTTATGAGACGGTCGTCCAGGCGTTTGTGAGCCATGAAGATCGCCTCATGCAGCATGCTCAGGCGACGTTGAAAGGAACCGGCGGAAGTTACTACTTCCTTCCTCATCGTGACATCATCGAAGGCTCAGAACGTGTTCGAATCGTGATTTACGATCGAGACACGGGTGGTGTATTGCAAGAAATCGTTCAAGTGCCGGATTTGGACTATCGAATCGACACCGTTCAAGGTCGACTGACCTTTCGAAAACCCGTGCCCTCTCAAGCCAATAGCAGTTTCTTGATGGGTGCGGCGGATGCTCTAAGCGGTCACTTGGCGTTGGAGGGACACCCCGTACATATTCAAGTGAGTTACGAAACGAGAGATCCCGGTGATCCAGGGGCCACATCGTGGGGTGTTCATGGGAGTCAAACGTTCAACGACATGGTCCGTGTCGGTGGTGGGTACATCCGAGAGGGTCATGCCGCTGACGCCAGTTCAGACTATGAATTGTGGGGCACAGATCTTCGAGTGAATCTGGGTCGGTCCACACAGATCGAAGCCGAAGTGGCACATTCTCGTTCCACTAGCGGTTCCCATCATCTCAGTCTGGATGGGGGACTGTCCTATGATCGACTGGGACCCATTGATGGGGGTAGTAAGAAGGGATGGGGCATCGGTGTTCGGGCCCGAGGCGAGGTGGGGGAATGGTTGGGGAGAGAAGAGCCATTCATCACTCTTGGCGCCCAATATCGCAGACAAGATGCTGGTTTTGTATCCAATCATGCCGGTTTGGAACGGGGGATGGAACGAGCAGGTGGGCAAGCGCATTGGCACATCAATCGCGGTCAAGGGCTTGTCGTCCGCCACGATACGTTGATTGCCGACGGTGTTGATCGCGGTTTTGTTGCCTCATCGGGCTCCTTTACCCGAATGATCAGCAATGTTCAGTACAAGCATCGCGTGGGTTCACTGACGTGGTTTGGAGAAGCACTTCATGGGTATGAAGATCATGACGAGGAGGCCGGCTATTCCGGTCATCGGGGAGCATTAAGCGCCCTGGTTCGTTACCGACTATCGCCTCGATTGACCTTGTTTTTCGAGCAACAGGGTCACCTTGGAGGGGATGACCGCATTTTCCGATCGGCGACCGACCGTTTGGTTACGGGCGTGGGTTTGAATCTGGCTATCGCAGGCGATTTGTGGCTAAGCCTCAGTGAACGGATCCGCTGGAGCGGCGAAGACATGGCCGCCATCGGTGTGCGAACGCGTCTGAGCGACAAAGCCGAGATGTACATCGAACAAAGACTTCATTCGCCGAGGGACGATGAAGGGCGAGTTCCCGAATTTGTCATTGGAAGCGAAGAGCGTTGGGGTCCTAATGACGAAGGGCGCAGTTATGGCGAATTTCAATCGGGATCGGCGAGCAGCGCAATGTATACACGCGCCGTGGTTGGGCTGGGACGTACGTATCAGATCACAAAGGGACTAACGGCCGACATGGGGTTTGAGCGGTCCCATCAATCACGGGTGGGCGGTATTGGTAGCAGCGGTGACACCAACACCTTGAGCCTTGGAGTGGCGTATCTGGGCAACGCCAATCTGAGCCTGACTTCACGCTTTGAGACGCGCTACGATCAAGGAGACATCGACCGGTTGCAGTTGGTCAGTCTGAATCGTGTTCGAGCACGATTGAGTCCCACTATGGAGCTCATTGGTCGCGCCAACATTGGAGTCACCCAAAATTTGGACATCGACAAGCGGGAAGCCGAGACGGTGGAACTGAATCTGGGTCTGTCTTATCGCCCGATGAGCGATGCATTTAGTTTGGTGGTTAAAGCGGCTCGGATTACGGACATGCGCCCGGTCAACCTGGACGCGGATGTGGGTAGCGTGCGGACAACCAGCGATGTGGTGGCTATAGAGCCCATCATTGAAACACCGTGGGGACTGCAGGTGACGCCCAAAATCGCCTATCGCCATTCGCTTGAAGAGTCGGAGAATATGGCGGATTTGCGGAACCACACCATATTGACCGCATTACGACTCGCATTGCATTTGTGGCAGACGGTGGATCTTGCCGCCGAATACCGATGGATGTTTATCAATTTGGCGGAGCAAATGAAGCATGGGGCTCTGGCCGAGGTCGCCATTCACATCACCCGGTATGCACGCATCGGTGTCGGATATAACTTCGCCCATATGGAAGACGATCTATTTCAGCCATTGAGTGGCAAGAATCACGGGTTTTTTGTCCGAATTACCGGGATGTATTAGTTCCGTTTCGGAAAGAATCAGCCTCTAATCCACGTACGTAGAGTCAAAGGAATGCTAGTTGGATCCATCTGTCCCACCCGCATCGGCGGAGAGCGTGCTCGGATAGACAGGGCGATTGGGCTTGTTGATGTTGCCGGTCGTAGCGGGTGGTGAAATGCTGTGACTTGGCGAAGCGGGCGTACAGCCCATCGCCATCACTCCCACAAAAGACAGGGCGACGAACAAGCGTCCAATGGATGATGGGTTCTTCACGGCTTCAATGTCCTCACTCATTGGCATTGTATGGTCACAGCACCCACACAGGCAAAAATAATGGCGTTTTCCACAGAGACAATTTCTTGTGTCCTGGCTTTGGTGGACCCATCAGTCATGATGGTTTGAACGTCGGATCTACGTGATATCCCTTGATTTTTTGATGGATTGTATGCTATTTGCCCCCATCCTGCTTTGCGGAGGTTGAAGTGAAAAACGCGTTGAAATTGAATGGTTGGATCGTCGTGCTGAGCATGGCACTACTCGTGGGTTGCGGCGGTGGAGACGGTGGAAGTACATCGGGTTTGTGTTCACCCGCCTGTCTGCTTGGAACGGTGTGCATGAATGGCTCTTGCCAGATTGCCGATTGTAGCAATGGTCAGCAATGTCCCACGGGCTCGATGTGCGTGGATGATCCAGCGGGAAGCGGTGCAAAAGTATGTACTGACCTACAATGTACGAACACAACACCTTGTCCCAATGGCCAGGTCTGTGAACTGGGGATTTGCAAAGGTGGCGCTACGGGCCTCGGTGGGCAATGTGGTCCTTGCAGTACGGAAAGCGATTGCAACAATGGTCTCGTGTGTACGCAAGTGGGCGCTTCGCTGCATTGCACTCAACCGTGTTCAAACGACGGAAATTGCTCATCCGGTTGGGATTGTGGTCAGGCATCGGGTGCCAGCACAATGACCTGTCTCCCCGAGGTTTCCCATTGTTCCGGGTGTCTCGTTGATGGATGCGCACAAGGTCAAATCTGCAATCCATCCAATGGCCAGTGCACCATGCCGGTAGCGACGTGTGGTAATTGCGTCAACGACGGACAATGCGGAGCTGGCAGCCGTTGCCATGGAAAAACGGGAACCAAGTTTTGTGTCCCCGAATGCGGGGCTGGCTGTCCAAACAATGCGACCTGCAAAGTGGTCACAGGCGACATCATGCTCTGTGAATGGAACAATGAAGGGCCTTGTTGCTTTGGCGATAATTGCAGTGGCGCAGGCGATCCATGCAACACGGTGGAGTGTGCCGGCGCATTGCCTGTTTGTCTCAATGGCGTGTGTGTCCAGTGCGCGCAGGATACGGATTGTCCAGACGGTGAGATCTGCAATGCGGCGTTGATTTGTGAAGCAGGTCAACAGCAATGCACAGGCAACACACCATGGTACAACGCTGCGCTCAACAAGTGCTGTGAGTGTCTCAACGGCACCCATTGTGGTGGAAAAACCTGTTTGACCACCACGTGCATGTGTGAGGGCAACAGCCCAACGGGCAATATTTGCGACACCTGCGCGGATCCCTATCCGGGGTGCGCTGAGTTTCAAGGCCAGTGGGTGTGTGTCCAGTGCTCGGACAACAGCCACTGCTCAACGAATCAATGCGATCTGGCCACCTACACATGCCAAGGTGGCGGCCCGGCACCGGCGCAGGGCAATTGTGGTGGCCAAGGATGTGCCCCGGGTCTCAATTGCGATGCCAATTC
>CAUZBV010000226.1:0-6088 GCA_963578115.1 Myxococcales bacterium | reverse complement strand
AGGGACACTCATAACATTCGGGCTCATAGGAGCGGCGTTCTCGTAGATAGTCGTAGAGATTCACGCCCTCGTTGTTCACAAACACCATGTGCCGTTGAATCTTGAGGAGGTCGCCCAGGATGAATTCTTCGTAGCCCGGCATGAAACAGAAGGGCAAATTGATGACCTGAAACTTCATGCGGTCGCGCCATTCATCGATGACACCCATGGCGATTTTCGCGGCGGCCGCGGTGTCGGGGTTGATCCGCGTAGTCGCTCGTCCAAAAGGCGTGAGGAACTGGATGTTGAGCCACTTCAGCCCAAGATCCCAGGCCAACTGTGTAACGTCGGGGAGCAAATCGTGGTTGGTCTTGGTGAGGGTGATATTCATGCCAAGATCGACCGACGGAGGGGCATGTTTGACGCAATGACGAATGCCCTCAACGGTTTGGTCGAAGGCCTCCTGAACCCCAACCTGCCGGGCGTGCGTCTCCGCGTCGGGCCCGTGGACGGAAAAGAGCAAGGTCGTCAGTCCAGAGTTCACCAGCCGACGCGCGTAGTCCGGGTACGCACACATGCGCCCATTGGTGGTCACGTTGATGCCGCTGTAGCCGATGTTCTTGCAGTAACGAACGAGCGGAACGAGTTGTTCGTAGAGCGTAGGCTCACCCCCATCAAAATCGACCATGCGGAGGCCTTGCTCTCGGTATTGGAGCAGAATCTCTTTCTGATCCTCAATCTGTCCGTCCAGTTGGGTGCGATTGCCGACCGCACAAAAGTTACACCGATTGTTGCACCGATAGGTCACGTTCATGATGACCTTTTGGGGCCCCAGTCCCGCTCCTATTCGCTGGTCGAAGGTCCATTTGAATTGACGCAAAACGTCCGGGTCAAAGTCTTCTCCGCTGGTGACAGGGTGATGCTGAAAGAGAGGGTTGAAGTCCGTGATAGCGGGCACATTACCACCGGATTTGGCCACATAGTCATCCGCCAGTCTCGTGCCGGGCAGGGGCGTTGCGTATTGAACGGCGGGCCAAGCACCGTACGATTGATGCAGGTGAACGGCGTATTCCAGGGTCTGGTTAATATCGCGCCGTGTCTCCCCAGGCATTCCAATAATAAAATGGACGAGGGTCGAAATACCCAAGCGCGTGGCTTCGGCCACCGTCGATTCCACCGAGGGCAACGCGAGGGCCTTCCCGACCACGTCGTCGACAACTCGCTGAACGCCGCTTTCGGCGGAGACAGAGAGGGTTGAAATTCGGCCGGCCATCCGGGCGAGTTGATCGGGGCGCACCCAGTCGGCACGCATGCCGTTCGGGAAGTCGTAGGTCACCTCGTGCCGGCCCAACTCCGTCAACAAGGCGTCGAAGTGGTTCACGTCCACATTGACCATCTCATCCAGGAAATCAATGCGCGTGGCCCCGTGTTTGGCAGCCAGATCACCAATGAGGGAGACCATGTGGTCTTGATCCAGTCGGCGCTGTCGTTTGGCTCCACCCGCTTCTCGGCCCGGATTGCTGGAACAATGGGAGCAACGGTACGGACAGCCTCGACTGCTAATGGCGGGAAGCGTCCGTCCATTGACTGGAAAGGCCCAGGATCCACGGCCCAATTTGTCCACGAGTCGGACCATAAATTGATCGCGCGCCTCCAGGTCAACCAAACCCCATGCGGGCAAGGGCAAAGTGTTCAGGTCACTAACCTCTGGTCCGGTCAGAGCCTGTGGCGTTGCGGGACGCCCCTCCCGAATCAGTCGTTTGCATAGATCGTCAACGACCTCCTCGGCTTGGTACTTTAGCAAGACGTCCACTTCGGGATACGCCGCCAGAATGTCTCGAGCGGGGGCCTCGATATAGTGCTCACCGCTTTGATAGAGATCGGCCAACACCATCGGGACATCGGGCAGTGTCGTCCGAAGTGTGTCCAAGAGTGTACCCAACACAGGATCGCGAGCCGGTGGGCGATGAAAGGGCGTGTAATGAATCAGGATCAATTCGGGGTGTTCAACCGCAGCACAGAGCACGTCGTTGGGCGCACCCAGCAGAACGTAGTTGTCTTCCAGGGCGACCAAATCGCTCTCGGGCATCGCGAAACCATCCACGAGGGTCAGGTCAAATCCGCTTTGTTGCAGTATGGAAGCAACTTGAACCACAGCCAGGTCCGAGTGGTAGGGATAATCGATGAAGTCACGACTGACCCGAAGGGATGGCTGGACGAGGGCAATGCTTGCTACCATGGCCACGATTGTGCACAGTGCGCACGCTTTCTACAAGTCGTTCAGCATGAAGTGTGGGAGGCTCCACGCCTTTGCCACCCGATTAAATCCCCACGACTCATCCTATGGAGCGCATAGGCTTCAACCCAACGAATGACATGCGTTCCTACGCTGACTTTGAATCCCTTGCGGGCTGTAGCTGGGCCCTACCAGGAGTTGGTGATGGTGAGGGTGTAATCCGTACAGGTGTTTGTGATTGACGAACGAGAGACTTCCACCGTGACATTGTTCGGTATGGCGTGGTCGTCGGAGCAGCATCCCGTACCCGCAATGTAGGCGTAATCGAGTGTCCATGAGGTCACCTGACCCGCGTTGGCTGTGCCTGATGTACAGTTGGCATAAACGCCTGCCGAACAGCCCGTCAGAATCTTCATCACGTATCCATTGCCCGCCAAGTCGATGCTGCGTGTAAATGCGGTTCCGGCGGGCGGAGCGGCGAAGTTCAATCGAAAGAAGTCCGACTTCGTAAGGGTGTTGAATCCCCCGGTGATTGTTGTCGGCGCGCCGCCCTTTAGAATGCTCGCCGGACTGTTTGCAGCGGCGCCACAAGTACCCGCGCCGGTGGACGGGTCGTCCTGCCCGTCCTTCGTAGCCGGGTTGCAATCATTGTCATGCGTGTCACACAAATCGGGATCCGAGTCGTTCGGATCATCACAGGCCAGTGCCCCGTTTACACAGAAGCGTATACCCTCTTCACACAGATCCGCATCATTCCCATCGCATGGTGTTCCAAGTTGGGGATCCCCAAATCCGTCCACTGTTGCGGGATTGCAGTCGTTGTCCACACCGTCGCAGATATCCAGATCATCGTCCCCCGTGTCCGGACACGTCACTTGGCCGCCGCTACATATCGACGTCCCCTCTTTACATAGGTCGCTGTCGTCACCGTCGCAGGCGTTGCCAACACCGGGATCCGCCGAACCGTCCGGAGTGTCCGGATTGCAGTCGTTGTCCAGCCCATCACAAGAGTCCAAATTCCCTGCGGTAAAATCGTTGCAGGTCAGGATACCATTCGAACAGAGCAGCACACCCTCCGCACAGAGGTCCGTATCATCGCCATCACAGGCCGTACCGAAACCGGCATCATGCGTGCCATCTTGTGTTGCCGGGTTGCAGTCATTGTCCTGGCCGTCGCAAATGTCCAGATCATCGTCCTCCGTGTCCGGACACGTCACGAGGCCGCCGCTACAAATCGTGGTCCCCTCTTTGCAGAGGTCGCTGTCGTCACCGTCGCAGGCACTACCCACGCCGGGGTCCGCCGAACCGTCCGCTGTGTCCGGATTGCAGTCATTGTCCAGCCCATCACAAAAGTCTGGGTCCGGGTCGTTGATGTCGTCGCAGACCAGGCTACCTCCAATACATTTAAGGTTGCCCTCCTTGCACAGATCCACGTCTCCGTCCCCGTCGCAGGCGGCGCCCAGTTGCGGATCGCCAAAGCCATCGGGAGTCGCCAGATTGCAGTCGTTGTCCTGACCGTCACAGACGTCCGGATCATTGTCGCCCGTATCCGGACAGGTCACGATACCCCCTGTGCAAACAGTCGTTCCTTCTTTGCACTGGTCGATGTCTTCGCCGTCGCAGGCGATACCGACGGCCGGGTCAACGTCCCCATCCGGCGTGTTTGGGTTGCAGTCGTTGTCAAAGCCGTCGCACGTCTCGGGCAATGTATTTTGGAGCGTCGAACAGGTCAGTGAAATCTGATCGACAGCGCACACGACCGTGCCACCCTGACATACGCCCAGGCCGCAGGCCTCCGTTTTAGCCGCTTCCGTATCGTCCTTGTCGGTATAGACCGTGCCACCACCCGGCAAAAAACCCTCGTCGACGAGGCCATCGCAATCGTTGTCCTGATCATCACACAAGGTCTCATCAGCCTCGTATCCTGCAATGGAGCTGTAGTCTGGATCCGTCCATCCCTCCGTGCCTGCACACACCTGAGCAACCCCCTCACAGACGCCCGATTGATTGCTCGCGAGCGGCGCGTATAAATCCACCTCGTCCACTTCACCGTCACAGTCGTTGTCCAATCCATCGCAGAGCGTTTCGTTGGTCTCGTAGGTCGGGATGGCGCCGTAGTTGGGCTCACTCCAGCCCGAAGCGCCCAAGCACAGCTTGACCGCACCGGCACACTCGCCCAGTTGGATGTCCGACGGTGGCGCAACCAATCCATTGTCGACGGTGCCCTCACAATCATTGTCCTTGCCGTCACAGGCCAACTCGACAGTCTCATAACCAGCGAGCAATCCGTAGTTGGGTTCCTGCCAACCTTCGCCTCCACCACACACTTTCTTGCTACCGAGACACACGCCGCCTTGAAGATCACCGGCCGGGGAGGTGAGGCCATTGTCCGTGTCTCCATCGCAGTCGTTGTCTTCCCCGTCGCACATCTCGGCTGCGGGGGTGAGAGCGGGGCAGTCCGTCAGGACCCCGTCGCTGCACTGAATGTCGCCTGTACACCGGTTGTCAGCCTCGTCCTCGATGTAGCATTGGCTCGTAGCACCCAACAACTCGGCCAGGCTGCTGCAGCCACACTCGCCAGAGACCGGCACACATTGTCTGACCGGACCATCGATCGGCTGACAGTCGAAGTCGTCCGGACAGTCTTCGGCCGTTGCACACACCCCGCCACAAAAACTGCCGGCCTCACCACTTGAGATGCATTGGATGCCTTCATACACAACGGGCGAGCCCGGTACCGTTGTACAGTCCTTGTCTTCGTTGCACGGAAAACACAGCGTCAAGTAGGCCGGGAGGCAAATGAAGAGGGGATCGGTACCGCCAGTCGTGGCCGCCTGGCACTTGTATCCTTTTGGACATTCCGACACGCAGGGCTCCGTACACACCGAGCCCTCTTGGGTCAGAATGCACAAGAACGATTCACAGTCTTCATTCTCATCACAGGACTCATACTTGGGCTCATTCACGTCGCCGCCATCCGGCGGCAGATCCCCAATGTCGGTATCCGGATCGGGTGGGACATCCGACAAATCCGACGGCTCGCCGTCCAAAAGACCTCCCGGCGGAGCGGGATCCGAACACCCTGTGATTAGAGTGAACAGCAATACAACACCGGCCCCTAAGGTCCAAGTGATCCATGTTCTCATACGGTGCCTCCCGCTACGCCACATCATACAGGAATGCATCGAAAAGAGTAAAACTGGTGGTTACCAAGGAGGCTGTTTTCTACAAAGTGTTCGGGGAACGGGACGACGTTTTGGGCGCCTTCATTCCGGTTCAACGCGCCCGCAACGATTCAACAGTAGGGTGGTCCGTTAATCGCTCACTGCAACAAAGGGGTTACCAGGTGTTCTTTGCGGTAATCGAGTAGTTTTGACAAATGCTCGTCAATACAGTGCGAAAGACACGGACATAGACCGTGTTTGCTTTTGCCACGTCGTCGGTGCAGCACCGTGTGCCACCGTTACCGGAGGTCCCTTGCGAATACGTATAATTCAGCTGCCATTGGTCTACCTGACTGGCTCCACCAGTACAGTTGGTATAAGCGCTGTTGCAGGTGCGGTGAACCGCCATGGCGTAACCAGTGCTACTCAATGTGAGCTTCCGTTGAAAGTTCGTCTTTGCTGGCGGAGCCGTGAAGGTGAACGTGATCCAATCCACCGGCGGGGTAAAAGAATTAATGGCGGGTCATATGGAGCGCCTAGAAACGGCCCTGTCTCATATGGCCGGACTTCTCGTCCATTTCCATCCAAGGTTCGCCTATGGATCACAGATGCTGAGATCGGGGAGCACGCAGTCGTGGTCCATGTTATCGACGACACACTGTGCCCTGTCGGCTGTGGGAGACTGACCTTTCGCTTGGACGCTGTACAT
>CAUZBV010000225.1:0-6099 GCA_963578115.1 Myxococcales bacterium | reverse complement strand
AGCAAGCGAATGAGGGTGGTCTTGCCACAGCCGTTCGGCCCGATGAGGGCGATCCGATCCCCGCGAATGATGTTGGCCGTGAGATCCTGAACGATGGGCTTGTCGGGCCACGCAAAGGTCAAATCGGACGCCTCGATCACGCGTTTGCCCGTCTTTTGTGCTTCATGGAGCACCAGGTTGACCTGCCCCACCCGATCCCGGCGGTCCTGACGTTCGATGCGCAAGCCTTTCAACGCCCGAACCCGGCCTTCGTTGCGAGTACGACGCGCCTTGATCCCCTGACGCACCCAGACCTCCTCTTTGGCGAGCTTCTTGTCCTGCCGGGCCCATTCGGCGTCTTCGTTCTCCAACGCCGCCTGCTTTCGCTCCTGATACCGCTCAAAATTCCCGGGCCAGCTGGTCAGGCGACCGCGGTCCAGATCGATGATTCGGGTAGCCACCCGTCGCAAGAACATCCGATCGTGGGTGACAAAGAGCACGGCCCCATCAAAGGACGTCAACAAACCTTCCAGCCACTCGATGGCCCGGATGTCCAAGTGATTGGTGGGCTCGTCGAGGATCAGCAAATTGGGTTTTCCGGCCAACGCACGGGCCAGCAACACCTGGCGTTTCATGCCCCCCGACAACTCGCTGAATGGCGTGGACGGCGACAAGTCCAAACGCTGAAGTTGCGTCTCCACCTGCTGCTGGAGATCCCAGCCGTTGGACGCATCCAATGCATCTTGGACCTTCTGGAGTTGAAGTAGCGCAGCATCCGTCGAGTTCGAAGCCACCTGGTGAGACAACGCTTCGTACTCCTGCAAGAGGTCACCCTCGTCTCCCAGACCGGCCAGCACCACCTCGTTCGCGGTCCCCGTCAACGTTTCGGGCACCTCTTGCGGAAGGTAGGCGATCCGCGCATCCGCGTGGCGTCGGACGTGGCCGCCGTCCGGCTCCATGTCCCCCGTCAGGATCCGCATCAGACAGGACTTGCCCTCGCCGTTGCGTCCCACCAGACACACCCGCTCGCCCATCTCGATGGACAGCTGGGCGTTGTCCAGCACAGGAGCGCCGCTGAAGGCGAGGGATAAATCTTGGGCCGTCACGAGATTCACGGTCTCTGTGTACCCAAGTCCACGGAGAAGGACAACACCGCACTTGGGGGGATTGGTCCGCGTTGGCATCGGATCGGCCGCATGGCAACGGTTTCCAGGAATGGTCCGAGGCCATCGCACCAGACCGTGCTATAATACAATTCTCGCCTGCCCGACATCTCACCGAGGCTCACTCATGATTACGTATCGAAGCGTCCGCATAGCGGTTCTGGCTATTGTACTGTCGACCCTCTTATTTGCCTGCCATCTACCCCCAGAGGAGGTCATCGTCACCGTGGACGACCCGGTGGCCGAACACCACCCGAACTTTGAAGAGGGCTCTGCACTGGACCCGTTCCTTCCGCTCTCGCCACTCCACGACAACCTACCGGTGGTTGAATTGCACGACGATCCAGCACCCAACGAAAATAATGTCGACAGTCCGGACGACGAACCCGAAGACTTGGACGACGCGGACGAGACCGACGACTTGGACGGCACGGACGAGACCGACGGCACGGACGACACAGACGAGACCGACGACACGGACGAGACCGACGACACGGACGAGACCGACGACACGGACGAGACCGATGATACGGACGAGACCGATGATACGGACGAGACCGACGACCTGGACGACACGGACGAAACCGACGACACGGACGAAACCGACGACACGGACGGCACGGACAAGGCCGACAGCAAGCCCACAGACGACGGAAGCGACGCCAAGGTAGCGAACTCGTCCTACCCGGCCACGCTCAAGTGCGGCAAGACAAAGACCGTGTCGGTGACCATGAAGAATGTGGGGACCACCACGTGGAAACCAAAGACCCATCGACTGGTCCCTCTGTCGGACAGCCCGTTGTTCTTTGACGGGAGCGCCATCCTTCTCTCCCAGGGGACCACGGTCAAGCCGAACCAAACCGTCGAGTGGGTCTTTGATCTGGTAGGCCCCCCGCAGAAGGGAACGCACCTGCTGCGCTGGCGCATGCAATCGGGCGACTTTCTCTTTGGCAAAGCCGCCAAGATGACCATCCAAGTCAATTGCACCAAACCGCTGCTCTACCCACCCGCCATCGCCCCGGATTTCAGCAACGTCGTCTGGATCCACGACAACATCTCCCAGTGGCCCGAGACCGTGACACTGAAGGCGTCCAAGGGGCCCGTCGATACAATCAAGATCCCGAACAACGGCACCACGTGCGGTCCGGGAAAGGTATGTTGGCCTACCTTCAATCCCACGTACGTGCAGCCCGGTGACGATTACTACAACGAGTTTGTCGGTGGCGTCTGGATCTTCGTCTACCACAACGATGTGTGGGTGGCCGGTCTCTTTGACTCCATCCTACGCAATCAGCAGGTGGTCTGGGACCACAACCTGAAACCCGGATCCAACTGGCCGGGCGGGCAGCTGACAGAGTTCGTGCCCCAATCGGGCGAACGCTACGGCTTCATGATCAGCTCGGCGACCATCAAGCTGGGCACAAAATACACCGTCAACGAACGAAGCAACGTGTCGGAGTTCATCTGGCCCTGACCCCAATGCGGTGAGGCCGATGACCCGTCGGATTAGAGTCCGTAGCGATCGCTGAAATCTGAGTCCATTCGCCGTTGGAGACAATCGACCCTGGCACGGCTCTTGCTCCATCTCCGCGCGAGTGGGGTGGGATGGCCCTCCCCCGTTGGATTCCGATGGTTTGGAGAAGGCATGCGAATCGCCGCAAACGCAACACTGCTCGCCCTGCTGCTCGCGCTCACGAGCTGCAGCACCGGGGAGATCTTTGTGTTGGGCGAGAACGGTTCCCGCGGGAACACCGCCAAAGGCGACCGCGGTGACGACGGCGCAACGCCCCTGGATCAGGCCCTCCTCCTGCTGAAGGATCTGGCCGAAAACGGCGAAACCGAGCTCCAACGGGCCCTGGCCGAAGAGACCGTCGCCCGCATCGAAGACGGCGATGTGTGGATCGGCCCGGTCAGCGATGCCCGCGGCGTCGACCTGTGGCACATGTGCAAGGACATCGTCCCCGACGAATGCGGCGACCGGCCCACCGACGAGGATTGGCGCGCCACGCCGGCCATCCAGGAAGCCATCGAGGCGGACCTGGACGGATACCAGTGGGGCAATCGCCTGTATTTCACCGGGTCCGACGAGACGGATCCCCGCAAACTCGCCGCGACCCTGGTCCACGAAGTCAACCACGTGCTCAACCGGTCGGAGTGCTACTACTACGACGATTATGAGACCCACGAGGTCGACCAAACCGGCGCCTTTTTGGAAGAGTTTCGCGCCTTCTATGTGGAGTGCTGGCTCAACCGCGGTGCCAAAGCCACCCCCGAGGCCTGTCGTGAGCACGCCGTGAAGACCATGGATGAGCTCGAGTATGGCCTGACGCCCGACTTCGAGACCCTCATGCCCGGCGAGCTCAATCCGCTGGAGCAGATCGCTGAAGAGCTGGTTGAGTCCCGCTTTTGGATGGAAGGCAGCTTTGGGTACCTGATCCCCAGCTGGTTCCAGTGGCCGGAGGACTTTGAACCATGCGACTAGCCCTCTTCGCCATCGTCTTGACCTTCGGTTGCGCCGAGGCCCCCATCATCAACGTCGAGGACTTGGCGATCCCGACCGCGGTGCCCCACGGCAAAGAAGACAACTTCCTGTCCGACTCGGCGCGGGAATACCTGGTGGAAGGCGAAGCGATCATCCGGCTGGACGAGGACGATGCGGATCTGGCCGAATCCACGCGGCTGCGAAAGGTCAAACGGCTCATCCCCTTCAAGCAGATCGCGGTGACCTGGTTCTTGAACGCCTGGATCGCACCCAAGGACGCCAAAGATCCCAACGCCAAGTACGGCGGCTTCAACGCCCTGACCAAGAACGCCTCGTTGGACGACTTGGACATCCGCCAGCTCGACGCCACCACCTACGCCTTCACCGTCCGCCAGCAGATCGGCGGTCCCGAAGACTTGCTGTCCAAGCTGCCCACCTTCGACAACGGCGACGGCACCTGGAGCTTCGACCTGACCATCGGCGTCCCCACCAACGAAGAAATGAAGAATCTCACCGTAGGCGACGAGTGGTTCCGCCAGAAGCCGTGGGACAAGTTCAACCCCAGCGCCGTAAACGCTGACCAGTTGGACACCATCGAGCTCACCTTGACCCGGCAGCCGCGGTCGCTCGACGCATGGCCGGAGTACGAGCGACTCTTCCAGGATGGCAAAGTCACCATCGCCATCCACTTGGGTTGGGACTACCACACCAAGGCGCACCTTCAAGAGTCCAAACAGCTCTTCCACTGGTTGGTCAAAGAAGGATACAGCGCGCCGGTGGGTGACTATGAACAGCTGAACCGCACCTCCGGCCCCTTTCAACGCACCATCACCGCGAGAGACCGATCGGTGAGCGTGGAGGTGTCCCTCTTTTGGGGCAAGCCCGGAACCAACACGGACACCGACACCGACGCGGGCGGACGCCAGTTGAAGAAGGACATGATCCGCAGCCTGGAGACCAAAGAGGTGATCGTGTATTCCGGCCACTCCGGGCCGTTCTGGGGTTTCTCCCTGGCCAACTGGAAAAAAACCGATGAAGGCGAGCTCGATGACAACGAGATCGCGACCTTGTCGCTGCCCTCCTATTATCAGGTGATTCTGACCGAAGGCTGCGAGACCTACGCATTGGGCAACGCGTTTTACGCCAACCCGGCCAAGAGCAGCCGGACCAATCTGGACATCATCACCACCACGACCTACTCCACGTCCATGGACGGCGACCCGGTCAAAGACTTTCTGACCGCCATCGCGGGCACCTCTGATTCGGGCGCGCACGTGCCCGTCACCTATGGCGATCTGATGCGAGACCTGGACTGGAACACGTGGGACACGGCCATGTACGGTGTGCATGGCATCGATGACAATCCGCACCTGCACCCCTATGCGGAGCCGGAACACTTTTGTTCGCCCTGCATGTCGGACTGGGATTGTGGTTCGAGTTGGAACGCCAACTTTTGTCTCAACCTCGGAACCGACGGTCAATTCTGCGCGGCCGAGTGCACGGGCGACGACGGGTGCCCGGACGGCTACACCTGCGCGGCGGTGGCCCGAAACAACACACTCTCAGGCCGCGCCTGCGTTCCTGAGAGCTTCAGCTGTACCCACAACACCAAGCCCTCGAAGAAGGTCATCGTGAACGAGATCTTGGCCGATCCGGCCAACGACTCCACCGGCGACCAAAATGGGGATGGCTGGTACGATCCGGTGGAGGATGAGTTCATCGAGCTCGTCAATCCCTCCAGCAAGAGCGTCGATCTCAGCGGGTGGACCCTGGCCGATGACACCAAGGTCCGTTTTGTCTTTCCCCAAGGGTCAACGCTGGCCGGCCACAGCGCGGCCGTGGTGTTTGGCGGCGGCGATGTCAGCGCCTTGGAATACACGGGGGCTTTGCTCTTCGTCGCACACCAGGGACTCCGACTGGCCAACGTGGGCGACACCATCATCCTTCGAACCCGCAAAGACGCCATCGTCGACCGCGTGGTCTTTGGGGCCGAGGCCAACCACGATCGCTCCCTGGTGCGACAATCCGAGGGCCAGAAAAACGCGGCGTTCATCCAACATCCAGGCGTGTCTGCCTCGCCCGGGACCCTGTCGGACGGAACTCCCTTCTAGACTGCCGATCGCGTTTAGGACGTTTCTCACACCCTTTCATCCGGTGGTTTAACCGGCGACACACCCGCTTGGGCGGGTGCTGTGAATACGAGCAGGAATTCGTCTCACGCTGCGGAGAACAACATCCACGTGTCTGCGGAAGACTGGTGGATGGTTGCTTATCTTTGGGTGTTTCAAATCAGCAGGAAGGAACCCATGGGGAGGCCCAGCTTCACATGAAGCCGGACCTCAACCCATGGCGGAGAGATCTAGAGGTCGATGCAGGGAAATCCATCTTCCATGCTGCCGCCGGCTGCGTTGCCGTGCGCACAGTGGTTTTCCGGATCGTTGGCGGCCACGCCCAAGTGATAGATGCGGCACTGGA
>CAUZBV010000224.1:0-6116 GCA_963578115.1 Myxococcales bacterium | reverse complement strand
TGAGTACGGACGATCCGAGCAAAGCCGATCTGATCCTGCTCAACACATGTACCGTCCGGGAAAAGGCCGAACAAAAGGTCATGAGCGCCCTGGGGACCTATGCGCCTTTGAAGGATCACAACCCGGATTTGGTGTTGGGGATTGCCGGCTGTGTGGCCCAACAGGAAGGCGAGCGACTCCTCAAACGAGTGCCTTATTTGGATCTCGTGTTTGGTCCGGACAACATCGCCGGTCTCCCTGAGCTCATGACGTCGATCCAACGGGATGGGAAACGCGTATCCGACACAACCATGCACAAGAAAAAGAACGGGTATCAGTTCATCAAGGCGACACCCGTGCATTCAGGAAAACCTACGGCCATGGTGACGGTGATGAAGGGGTGCAACAAAACATGCGCCTATTGCATTGTCCCCCGAGTTCGCGGCCGAGAACTGTCCAAGCCCGCCGACGACGTGGTGGCGGAAGTGCAACGCTTGGTGGCTGCCGGCGTCAAGGAAGTCATGCTCTTGGGCCAAAACGTGAACAGCTACGGGCTGGATCGGGAAGACAACATCCTCTTTCCCCAGCTCCTCGATCGCGTGGATGCGGTGGAAGGCCTCGAGCGCATTCGGTTCACGACAAGTCATCCGGTGGACTGTACCGATGACCTCATCGATCGCTTTGATGGTCGTTTGCCTTCGTTGTGCGAGTATTTTCACCTGCCGGTGCAATCGGGTTCGGAGCGCATCCTTGAAGAGATGCGTCGTGGATACACGGTGGAGGAATACGTGGACCGCGCTCAGCGGCTCCGGGAAGTGTGTCCTGAGATTCACATCAGCACGGACATCATCGTGGGCTTCCCCGGTGAAACCCAAGAAGACTTTGAGAAGACGCTCGCGCTCATGAAACGCGTTCGCTTCGACAGCGTGTTTGGATTCAAATACTCGCAACGACAAGGCACCACCGCGGCTCGGCTTCCCGATGACCTGTCCGGGCCGGAAAAGAAATCGCGGCTGAAGCGAGTGCTCGAATTGGCCGACACCCTGCGGGAGGCGCGTCTGGCGGAGTATGCCGGGACGGTGGTCGACATTTTGGTCGAAGGTCCGAGCAAGCAGTCGTTGTTGAAGCCCGGTACACCTCAGTTGTCGGGTCGCAGTCGGAGCAACGTCGTCGTGAACTTCCCCGTGCCCAATGGATCGTTCGGCATGGGTCGTTTTGTCGGCAACGTTGCGTCCATCGAAATCAAACGTTCATTGTCCCACTCGCTCTACGGCGAGGTGGCGCTGGTTCAGTAGGAGGCTCTAGACCATTATGCCTGTACGGATGGAAGTCAGTGACTTGACTGTCGACAACGACAGTCAGTCCCCCATTGTGATATTGAGGGCAGACGACGGCGTCACGACGTTGCCCATCAGCGTCGGACTGATGGAAGCCAGCGCCATCGCTGCGGCCCACGGTGCCGTGGATCTGCCCCGCCCATTGACTCACAATTTGTTCTCTACCGTGATCAGCGCGATGGGCGGCACCGTGGAATCCGCCGAAGTGACCGCATTTCAACAGGACGTCTTCTACGCGGTGCTGCACATCCGTATTGGTGACGAATTGCTTCGAATCGATTCACGGCCGAGCGACGCCATCGCCATGGCCCTGCAGGCCAACGCCGACATCTTCGTTCGCGAAGAGGTGTTGGCGCTCACAGCGATCGTCGACACGGAGTCTGACCGCTGGCGTCGATATATAGAGGGTCTGGATCCCGAAGACTTCGGCGATTACCGGATGTAGTCCGCCCTCCTTGGACCACTAGAAATCCATTCGCAGATAGAGTCCGGCATCCACCGCCGCCGTTGGTAATTCATACTTCGCTTCGTCGGGGTACATGGTAGCGAGCAAGATGGTCCGGAAATCGGCGTTAATGGCATCATGACCAAATCGCAGCTCGCCCGCTTGGCCCAGATGTGCAGCCACGTAGGCTTGGACCCTGAGGTGCGTCAGGAAGGTCGTGCTGATGTCCATGCGAGCCAGCGCGCTCTTGTCACTGAAGTTCGCGATGGCCGACAGCGTGACGGCCGTGTCGTCGGTGGCTCCGAGCCCGGGGAACGACACAAAGGCCGCTCCATAGTGCTTGCCTATGTAGAAGATCTGTAGACCGCCAAAGAGATTGAACACGTAGTCGTCTGTGATGGTGTCGGGCACGGTCGATGTGGTGAACTGCGACAGGATAGCGTCGTCCAGGGAGTCATGCCCCAGCTCGTTGTAGAAATATTCCAGGCCCAGGTAGACCACATCTTCGTCATCGTACTTGTTGGCGTATTGAATGCCCGCGCTCGCTTGAATGGTCGGGACCCGGTCGGTGAAGGTGAGACCCACTTCCCCCGTGATGTCCACGGCCCCGATGCCCGCGCTCACATCCACGCCCGCCTTGGGATCGACGTTCTTCCGCCATGCGCCCGTGAGCCCCAATTCCACCGTGGAAAAGACGATCTCGGCTCGGCTGGCGATGCCTACCTCGTCAAAATGTGTGACGGAATCGGTCAGGGCCAACGCGTAGAGATTCCAGCCGAGGCTCTCGATGGGGATGTGCAGTTTGATCTGTGGAACACCGCTTCGGTCATCGAAGGGTTGGAGTGGCGCTCGGCGACTGGTGTTGATCACGTCCACAGGGTTCCAGATGCGTGTGGTCCCCCAGCGCACTTTGGCTTGTCCAATGGTGACAAAGACCGCGCGTTCGAGGTCAAAACGGACCCACAATTCGTCGAGGTTGATGCTCGTTCGTTCGCTCGGTCCAAAGAGCGAGGTGGCACCCTCTTCCGGTACCGAGGGGTTCCAGCGCATGCGTCCGCGGACGAAGGCCCGCAGTCGATCGTTGGGGCGAGCATCGAGATACACGTCGACCAAGCTGGGCATGGAGAGGGTTTGGTCGTCGATCGAATCCCCATCCGTCAGATTGGTGTCCAGCCGGAGGTAGACCATGCCGCCGATTTGCAGGATGTCATCCTGGGCTTTGAGGCGGTCTTCTATGGACGATTCATCCTTTGTGTTCGTGTCCCCATTGTCGCCAAAGATAGCGTCGTCCCGTTCCTGGGCAAACGCGGCGGTGCTCACGATGAGCAGGACAATGAAGAGGACGGTTTTCATCGGCTCTTGGACTCCAACCAGGCCTTGGTAAAGATGTTGGTAGGCAAGCTGTCCAAGTTCGGTCTTCGAATCACAATGATGGTCCGGTTGGATTTCTCCACCTCGTCAAAAATCCGGATCTCTTTCGGAAACCACACATCGGCCCCTTTGGATTTGCTGTAGAGTTTTCGCCATTTGGGATAGTAGGAGGTTCGCATGAGTTTGCCACTCGCCGCGATGTCCTGAACCTTGAGCGTGTTATACGTTTCCACATCCACCCACATCTTGACCGTGGGATAGGCGACATCGACTCCCGGTTTTGCTTTGAGGATCAGCTTGTGTGCGGTGTATCGTCCCAGCTTGACATCCCCTGTGTGGGTGCCCACAAATTCTTCGGCCAACCGCGACTCATCAAAATCCTGACGATTCGATCCCGTTCCTCCAATGCGTTCCCGCTCAGTCCGGCGTTCCCACTTGCCGACGCGAGGATCGTAAAACCACAAATTGTGGTCGATTCGCAGGTAGCCTTTGCCGCGTTCGGTTTTGGGGCGTTGGAACAAAATCATGAGGCGGTCGCGCTCATCTCGTCGATAGACTGTGGCGTCGTATACCAGGTCATTCTTGTCCTTTTCCCGTTGGTCGATGATGACTTGGGCCGTGTAATCGCCGTTGTTGCGCTGCCGGTCATCGACGGTTTTAAGTACTTTCAATACTTGGTCGGCGGTGAGCGTGTCGGCGTGGGCAAGGGACCATGGGGTCGCCACGCAAACCATGAGGGTGGCTACGGTGCACAACAAGAGCAAATGCGGGGTATGTTTCATAAATCAACTCACATGCTGCAGTGCGGTCACGGGTTTCATGCGGGCCGCTCGATACGCCGGATAAAGCGCTCCCAAGATGGCGCAAGCCGGGATCATCGTCAGCGCGATGCCAATGTCCGATCCACTGATCACCAAGTGGAGCGTATCGCGCATGAGAAAGAGTTGAAAGCCTTGCCCAACCTGAATGTTCATGGCGTTCATCAGCGCCGCTACACCAACGCCGGTCAACGTGCCAAGGACTGCAGCCACCGTCGACAACATGCCGGCCTCCAGTAGAAACAACGCAAGGACGCTTCCTCTTCCCATGCCGATGGCCCGCAACGTGCCGATCTCTCGCGTGCGCTCCCGAATGGCCATCCACAGACTGTTCATAAGGCCCACAATGATAATGATGAGCAAAACAGCGAACACGATGGTTTTCACGCCTTGGAGGGCCTGCAGGGTCCATATGATGGTGGCCAATTCGTCTTCCCATGTGGTGACGTCCAACTTTTGGCCTGTCCAGTCTTCTCGGGTGACGGTCTGAAACTTCATCCAGAAGGGCTTGGCTTCGGGCTCCATGATGCGGTAGCCGGCATCGGCCAGCGTGGCTCGCAACGCCTCCGCTGTGTCCTGCGCGTCGTCTGCGTCCTCCAGGTAGATCTGAATTGCGCCCGTCGCGCCGGGATCCAACAAATAGAGCGATCGAATGGTGTCTTTTCGGGTGAACACATTCCAGGCGCTCATCAAACCAACGTCTTTGCAGATGGCGACCACTTGGACGTCGATGGCGTTGTTGCTCCGGTTGGGGGTGACCACCGACAAGGTGATGGTGTCACCCACGCCGACTTTGAGGCGTTTGGCTTGCTTCTCAAAGAGCACGGCCGTGTGTCCCACGTCCGTGCGCGTCAGATCCATCAATCTCCCATCGAGCACCTCGACCACGTCGATAATCCCCGATTCTTGCATGATGTCGATGCCCGTCAGGCCCAGCTGCATGGGACGCCCTTCACCGCTGGGGTTGACTACTTTCCCCCAGCCTCGCACCCGGTCCACAACGTTGATGTTGCTGGGTAGGGAGGCTCTGACCGGTTTCATCACCTCTTCGTAGCTTGTCACCACAGGGGCTGCCTGACCGGATGTGATTTTGTAGAATCCACCCACATTGACGTGCCCCGTGGACAACGTGGTCACGGTCCGGAGCATGGTCTCTCGGATGCCGGTCGTCAGGCTGTTGACCAACACCAAGAGCATGGTCACCAAGAGGATGGCGGTGCCCAGCATGAGGGTTCGCTTCCGGCTTTGCACCAGGTTTCGACCGGCGATCAGGCACAATCGTCCCAGCGTCGATCCCATGCGTTGTGTGCGGGATTGCGAGCTCACTAATCGTCCCCCTGCATGGCTTCGCGGGGTGAGATGCGTGCGGCCAGTCGCGCCGGATAGAGTGTGGACGTCAGCGCGATGCAGGCAACGGCCAAGAGCCCGATCCCCACATGGCTTAGACTCCATTCGGGATACAAGCGGGGCCCACCAAAGAGGAAGAAGAAGACATCGTCAAAGGCGGGGATCCCCACGGCGTTGGCCCACTGCAAGAGCCCCACCGCGATCAGCGCGCCCAGACCGCCTGCGATGAGTGCCAAAACACCGGTTTCTGTTAAAAACATCCAAATCACAAAGCGCCGTTGGGCCCCAATGGCGCGCATGGTCCCGATTTCCCGGGTGCGTTCGGCCGTGGCCATGACCAAGGTGTTGTTAATGATGACCAGCGCCACGGCGAAGATCAGAAAGAGCGCGGTGTAGAGGACAATGCGAATCACATCGATGAATTTGGCGATGATCCCGCTTGCCTCTCGCCACGTGGTGATCTTGATCCCCAAATCCTGTTCCTTGTTGAGCGCTTCAATGGCGGCGATGGTCTCCTCTAGTTTTTCCCCATCGTGTAGGATGATGGCCGCGTTCAGCACAACGCCTTTTGTCAATTCGGTCGGATCAAACGAGTCGGTGATCGTGATGGCCTCAAACTCATCCTCGTTGTTCACCAAAGACACGTCGCTCGCCTCCAGCTCCTCGTCGTCGGTGTCCTCTTCGGCAAAGAGCGCTTCTGTGCTCTCGCGTGACAGCTCATCGGGAAGGTCGTAGGCCTCGCGTATGTCGGCCTGCTCTTTCCGGATTTCGTCGGTCATGTAGGTGTAGAGGTTGCGGAAGGTCGCCAACTCCATGATC
>CAUZBV010000223.1:0-6121 GCA_963578115.1 Myxococcales bacterium | reverse complement strand
TTAATGTCGGCCCCTGTGACCCGGAGTTCAATGCGTTGGGCCGACGGGTTGGGACCGTGGATGGTGCGCAAGCTGGCCGTCCGGTTTTCGGGCGCCCAGCAGGCCCGCGTGGGGGCCCACAGTCCAGGGACCAAGCGGCGATAACTGTTGATGGTGGGTGCATAGAGCGCGGTAAACTCCGGCAACGTGTGGAGAACCCCCGCCAAATAATGGGCGAAGAGCTTGCTCATGCCGCGTTCCCCCTTGGCATCGTAGAAAAGGTTCTCATTGCTTCCGAGATCCCATAATGACTGGTGTATGTGGCCGCTGGAGCCCGGAAGGGTATTTGACCACTTGGCCATGAACGTCACGCTCAAATCATGACAAGCGCTCAATTCCTTCAGACCGGTTTTGAACAACGCGGCATTGTCGGCCGAACGAAGCATGTTGTCATAGGTGATGGCCGCTTCGTACACACCGGGGCCCGTCTCCGTGTGGAGACCTTCCAAGGGGACTCCAAAAGCCGCCATGCCGGAGAAGATGTCCTCCATCAATTCGCTGGTCATACTCGTTCGAGTCGCGGAATATCCGAACATTCCCGGATCGAGCGGGATCAGGTCGTGGAACCGTTTTGTTCGAATGGACTGGGGCGTTTCCTTGAAGAACCAAAATTCAAATTCCGCGCTCAACTTGGGCAGATAACCCATCTCTTCGGCGATGCCGTACACACGCTGACACACTTGCCGTGGGGACACGGCCAGCGGCTTGCCATCCGGATCCTCGAAATCCACGAGGAAGAGCGGGCAATCTTCTTCCCAGGGAATCGCTCGCTCGCTGGCGACGTCGATGACTGCATGGGTGTCCGGGTACCCTGTGTGCCAGCCCGTAACCGTGACGCCGGTGTCTTCATAGAGCTCGTCTGCGCTGTCCCAGCCAAAAATGACATCACAAAACCCAAAGCCGCTTTGGAGCGCGCTCTTGAATTTGTCCAGACTCATGTACTTGCCCCGCAAGATGCCATCGATGTCGAATCCACCGACCTTCACCTTATCGTATCCACTGTCCTGCACTGCGTTGATGACGTCATCGTTCGGCATGGGTTTCTCCCTGGGCCGTGCCCTTTTGCTGCGAAGGCGGAGCATAGATCAGGGCAGGTCACGTGTCCAGACGGACCGTGTTGGCCCCTATCGGCCTGGGCATGACTAGGGCATACTAGGTGGCGTGTGCCCCCTAAACCCAGATCGCTTGGATTGGATCCGACGAAACAGTCGCGTGTGTCTCGACCGTGAAGGCGGATGGACTTTTGAGAGTCGCCCAGTGGAGAATCGTCGCGTCGCCGAACTCTTCCATCGGGGTGTCCGCCCGGGTGAAGTGACGGGTGAATATATCCTTCAGGTCGGTGAGCAATGGTGTTTTATTGAAGCGGTGGAAGACACCGCTTTTTTTGTGTCGAAGTTCCGTCGAAAGCAGGATGGCGCCCTGGAGATGACCTTGCTGGGCGGGGAAGTGGTTGCTTTTGCGAACTCGGCCCTCTCTCAGGCGGGGGACACGGACGTGTACGCGACGCTTCCTGACGGACGACGTGCGCGATTTCTTCGGGATGCGGTCGTGGCCTTGGCGCCGCTCTTGGTGGAATGTGGCGGGGGGTTCGGTATCGAAAACGAAGGCCAGGTCCGGTCGATTTCGGTGGAATAGGCGGCATTGCCTGCGGGTTGTGAAGAGCACGACAAACGTAGGGCGGCCTGAAGGGGTCACTCTTGGGGAGGGGATATGTGGAGATGGTCACAGACGGTTTGGTTCGGCGCGATGCTTATTGTTGCGACAGTGTCGTGTTCCAAGTCCCCGAATACAGCCACACAGTCTGCGAAGTCGCCGGCGTCAGCGAAGAGCTCCGCTACCGCGACAAGCTCGGCCGAAGACAGAGCCAGGGCCACAGAGCGTCAGGCTAGGAACGAGACCATAAGAACGGTCCTGCGCGAATCGCTCAACACGTCGGCACGTCGCCACGTAGAGGCGCTCCGGAAGGCTCCATTCTACGACATCTCCGTCGAGATGGTGGGAAAGATGGGGTACTCGGGGACGCAGAAAGTGGCCTACACCAACCGGACTCTAGACACGATACGTGACCTGACCTTCTTCCTCTATCCCAACACGGAACATGTGGGCATCTCCTCAGGCGCGGAGTTGGTCGTAAACAAGGTCACGGCCGATGGCATACCCGTCTCCACGCAGCAGGTGGGGCCTACGCTTCGTGTGCCGTTGCCGAAGCCTCTGCGGCCCGGCCAAGAGGTCATCGTGGAGATGCGCTTTCAGGGTCATGTGGTGCACTTGAAAGACGGCTCCAGCGACATGTGGAAGCTGGCCATGGATCAATTGGTTCAGATGTTCTTTGGCGATGACAGCTCGCACGGCGGGTATGGCATCTACAGCTATGGTGATGGGATCACCAGCCTCGGGCTGTGGTATCCGGTGCTCTCGGCGCGGCGGGATGGCCAATGGGACCTGGAACAGGGCGGCACCATGGGAGACGTTAGCTTTTTCGATGTGTCAAATTATCGAGTGCGTGTGAACGCCCCGTCGGATATGACCATCGTGACCACCGGTGTGGAAGTGAAGCGAACGCTCGTCGGCGAACGGATTCAAACCGAGTTTCTCGCTGGTGGTGTCCGAGAGTTCTGTGTTCAGATGTCCCCCCAGTATCGCCGCAAGTCTGCGTTTGTGGACGGCGTGAAGGTGACGAGTTGGTTCCTGGCCGAACACGAAGCGGCAGGAGTGCGGGTCCTGGATCAGGGTTCACAGGCCTTGCGAGTGTTCAACAAGGCGTTTGGCGCCTACCCATACACGGAGCTCGACCTGGTGGAAGCCCCCTTGGTCGGCGGCGCTGGCGGAGTGGAGTTTCCCGGTCTGGTGACGTTGGCGAAGATGTTTTATGGGGCCGACACCACGGGCTCGTCCGGACTCCCGAAGATCTTCGGAGACATGATGACCAACAACCCCATGATGCAAGACACCTTGGAGTTTGTGGTCGCTCATGAAGTGGCCCATCAGTGGTGGAACGCCGTTGTGGGTTCGGACAGCAAGAACCACCCCTTTGTGGATGAGGCACTGGCGAACCACAGCGCAGTGCTCTATTTTGAAACCATACATGGGGCCGAGGCAGGAGAGACACAGCGTGAACTGCAGCTGCGTCTGCCCTATCAAATCGCTCGTATGGCGGGGGCCAAGGACCGGCCGGTGGATCTACCTACAGACCAGTACGACAGCACGTTGGAGTATGCAGCCATCGTGTATGGAAAAGGGGCCCTCTTTTTCCACGCGTTGCGTGAGGAAGCCGGCGCCGCCGCCCACGACCGTTTTCTGCGCGACTACTACCACAACTACGCGTTTCAAATCGCGGATCCGAAGGACCTGATCGGCGGTCTCGTCCGCGCCGCTCCCGCGCCTGAGAAGGCTCAAGCTCTGGCCGACCGTTGGCTGAAGGGCACCCACGGCGACGAGGATATCGGCGCCTTGCGCCTGAGCAGTCTGTTCCGGTCCGTCTTGGGCGATACACCGCTGGAAGGTCCCCTCAAAGACATCGTCACGCTCCTCGACAGCAAGGGCGTTCAGGAGCTCAGCAAGTGGGTGAAAAACATATTGTCGCCAGACGGAACGCTGAAAGAAGACGTCGACTACGGGTCAATCATGCAATTGCTTGGGAACGCGCTGGGGTCAGAAGAGGATTCCTCGGGGTTGGGGACGATACTGACGGACCTAGTGAAAGTAGTGGGCGATTCAACGGACCCCAGCGGCGGCGAAATTGATACCACCAAACTGTTCACAGGCTTGCTCAAGCAGCTGGCCGGAGAGGATGAGGACACCAAGGCGCTCATTGACGCTACGGGGACCCTCTTGGACGTTCTAAGCCGTATGGACGACTAGCCTATGCGCGGGGCAAGCACTCGGATCCCCCCTTCACGCAAGGTCTTCATTGTCTGCCACCGACGCGTGTGCAGTTCCTCTCGGAGCAATTCTTCCAGGTCGCCCTCCAGCCGCTGGCGGTGCGTCGCAGGGGATCCTACGTGATCTGGAACGCAGTGAATCTGCACCTGGTGATGGTTCGCTCGGGCAACGTTCAGGACCTGAAGCAAGCGCTCTGGATTGTCCACGCCCAATAAATTGGTGATCACAAAGAGGGTATGTGGGCCCGCGCCGAGGGCGAGCATCTTCTCGATGCTTGCGGCGATCCCCTGTTCCTTTTGAGCGGGCAGCCATTCCGAACGATAGGGGATCTCGATCCCTCGTTGTTGGCAGAAGGTTCGAATCGTCGCCTGCATCGGATCGGTCGACGGTGGAGTCGCCAAAGCCGCTCGTTGGACTCGCTTGTGTTCCCTCGAGTCGCCAAGCTCTCGGTTCAGAAAATGAACCATTGCTGCTTCGTCCAGGTCGGCGTTTAAGGTGGCGTTGGACTCGGGAAAGCTCAGGTCGACCCGGAAATCCACACCGTGCTGGACCCGAACAAAGTCTGCGACCCGCATGCACAGTTCATCGGGATCGATATCGGTGTGAGATTCATGGACCACAGCATGCAACTCCAAAAGGTGCGCCAGGACCTGGCGGACGACCTTGGGGCCAGTCGCCGTACGTGTGACACCATACACGTCGCGGTCGAACGTGATGAGTCCAACACGGTCCTTGGCTTGGGCAGCACTACGGGCCAGATGGAATGTGGCCTCGATGGCGTAATCCAAAGGCGTTTGGCCCAACGCTCCCCAGCGCATCGAGGGACTGATGTCGAGCAGATAGACATGGCTCCGGTTGGATTCGGCTTCATACTCCTTGACCATGAGCTTCCCCTGCCGCGCGCTCGCCTTCCAGGCAATGTGTCGGAAGGAGTCGCCCGGCAAATGTTCACGCAACTCCCGGATCTCCAGGCTCATGCCAGGACGGGGGAGGGACAGTGGATTGTCAGCCTGGGAGTCCAGAGAACGGGCTGGGCTGCCCATGGTACGGCTGCGTGTGCTGGCGCTGCGGGGAAGGACCGACACAACACGCCCGATCTTTCGATAACAGGGAAAACGAAAGAGGCCCAAGGGTCCGGCAATCGTCAGATGGAGGCCCTGGACATGGGCGGGGCCGGCGCGCGTGGCGGCGAGGTCGATACGCCATTGCGTGGTGCTGTGGGGCTGGATTAACACCGAACTGGACCCCGGCTTGACCCGTAGCCCTTGGGTGGTTGCGAGGAACCAGTCCAAAGGGGCGACCGACAGAGGGCCCGTGTTGGTGCACCGCACCAAGGCTGTGGCCGTCTCTCCGGCCACAAGACCGCCACTCGGACCCATCAGCGGGTCGCACTCGACCGTGAGTCCACTCGCCTGAATGGCCAGCAACGCCCGCAGGGTCAGCGGATAGGCGACCACGCCAACGGCCAGGAATACCAGCCCCCACAAGACCAAGATAGGCAGCGTTATCAGTGCACCTGTGGCCACAATCAATAGGGCTGAGCCCAAGAAGAGAATCCCTTCCCGGGTCAGCCGGATGGGAGGCCGCTGCTTCATTATCGGTCCGCGGCAGACGAGCTGTGAGGGATCTCGTCGAGAGCAGCTCGGACAATGCTAGCGGTGGTCACGCCATCCAAATCAGCCTCGGGGGTGAGTACGATGCGGTGTTCGAGGACAAGTGGCGCCAGATGGGCGACGTCATCCGGCAGTACAAAGGCGCGGCCATGCACATGGGCGCGGGCCTTACTACTGACCATGAGCGCGAGAGAGGCCCGTGGCGACCCGCCCAAGAGGACACTCGGATGCGTTCTCGTAAAGCCGATCAGGCGGGTCACATAACGCATCAGATCTTCGTCCATGAAGACCGCGTTGGCACCGCCTGTCATGTCGGCGATCATGCTCGGAGTCAAGACCGGACAAACGACCTGCAGAGGTTGGCTGTAGGTTTTGAGCAGGGTTTCTTCCTCGGTGGGCGTTGGATAGCCCAAGGACAGGCGAAAGAGAAAGCGGTCGACCTGCGCTTCGGGCAATCGGTAGACCCCTTCGTGCTCGATGGGGTTCTGCGTCGCGAGGACCATGAAAGGCGCGGGCAATGGAACACTGTCCCCGTCGATGGTGATCTGACGTTCCTGCATGGCTTCCAGCAGCGCGCTCTGGGTCTT
>CAUZBV010000222.1:0-6125 GCA_963578115.1 Myxococcales bacterium | reverse complement strand
GCGGCGTCCCCGTGGAAGGGGAAGCGGTTCGCAACCAAGCAGGCGCTCCCGGCTTTGCTTTCGCGCGGGTGCTGACCGGTCCCCTGGGCGAGCGGATGGTGCCCCACTTTATGGCCGTGGACGTGGTCAGCGACAACCGGCTCATGCCCGGGAGTCCGTGGACGTCGACCCATCGCTTTTCAACCGCCGGCGCCACCTGCGACGACCCCACCCTCCTCGTCGTGTTGACCTACCGTGCCTATCCGCCCGCGTTGGCGCGAGAGCGTGGTTGGGAACAGACGGAGATGGTGTTGAACACCATTACGGAGTAGAGGCATCCATACACTTCGGTGATCGAAGTGCGAATACCCAAAAGACACGCTATCTGTCTTCCAGTACGTCAAAGAAAACGGCCACCAAGAGGACGGCAGGCTCCTCGTTTGTAGACCATGCCGATGTGGGCTAAGCTAACGGCAATTCAAAATTAAACGACTCCATGCGACCGTTGACGGCCGGACCGCTAGACGTCGCGAGTCACCTGGTTAGGGAGCATGCCCCATGAGTATTAAAAATTTAATGCAGTCCAAACTCAATATTGAAGAGCTCAACAAAGAGCCCTCCGGATTCCGGATCGCCGCGAGGCAAAAGGGTTTAATGGCCTGGATCGCCAGCCTTTTGGGTATGGGTACCACCAATCACATGTCTGCGGACACCAATGGGCTCTCCTTTGAAACCACCAGCTTCTCGGGCAACGAACGCGCCTACATCCCCATGGACCATGTGTCTGCGACAGTCTACAAGTACGGTCGTCCGGTCTGGATGCTCATTATCGGACTTGCTGGATTGGGGTATGGGGTCGTGAATTTCCTCGTAGGGACCATGGCAAACTCGCGCGAAGCCGAGGAGTTTTACATGATGGGATTCCTGGCGGTGGTGATCGGCGTTGTCTTCTTTGTCGCCTACAAGATGGCCAAGAAAACAGTCACCATTGGGGTGCTCTCCGATGCAGGCACTGCGGATGCGTTGCAATTGGAGGCGAGCGACTCACAGGTCGAAGAGCTGCTCGCCATGTCTCAATGGTTGGAGCAGGCAGCGGCCGGCACCGTGGACACGGCAAGCGTACCGACTCCGCCCGCGCCAGCGGACATGCCTCCCGCATTCAGCTAAGCGGCTCAATCCCGCAGACTCCTCGCTGACCGTGTAGCCCACAGGGTCTCTTCGGTCGCACCGTATGGACCGGCCGCGGTCGACGACTCCCTTTGTGCGGAGAGCGCAGACCTGATAGCATCGCATCACACTGAACGCTTGGCAGATTCAAGTGGGGGAGCGTGCGATGAGGACGGTACTGATCAACGTGCTGTTGGTGATGTGTATTTTCGGATTGGGGTGTAGCGAAGAGACGACGAACACTCCTCCAATCGACGTCCCGGCGACCCCGCCCGACGCCGAGCCCATGGCCGAAGGTGAATCGGTCTATATGAACTCCGTGGAGGGCGGCAACGTGTTTGCCTGCCACACCTGCCACGCGCTGCAGGAACCCTCCGCAGACGGGATCCGACGCGCAGGTCACGCCCTCGGAGACGCCACCCGCCGTCCCTCCTGGAAGAACGGCAAAGTGACCACCATGCTGGAGGCGGTCAACAGCTGCTTGACCGAGTGGATGAAGGTATCCGAGCCTTGGGAAGAGACGGATGCACGATGGAAAGCACTCCACGGATGGTTGGACGGCATGGCCGGCGAGGGTGAAGCACCCGCAGTGACCATTCAAATCACACCGCCACCCGCCGACTTGAGCGGCGGGGACGCGGAAGCGGGCAACGCGCTCTTCAACCAAAGCTGCACCATGTGTCACGGTGACAACGCGGCGGGTGGGTGTTGTGGCCCGCCCTTGGCAGGCACGGGTTTGGAGCCTGATTATATTGGGACCCGAGTGCGAACGAGCGGCCTGGGTGACAGCCCCGTATACGATGGACTCACTGGCGGCATCATGCCCTTTTGGGGCGCGGATCGACTCAGCGACGACGAGCTTCGCGATTTGGTGGCCTTTCTCGTAGAATCGACGTTCACGCCCCCGACCCCGGACGTGGTCGAACCCACGGATACGGACGTGACCGAACCACCAGAAGACACGACGACGCCACCGGGAGACACGGCAACACCCGTGGATACGGCGACGCCCATTGAGGACACGGCCAGCGCCTGTCCCAAGACCAACGCCAAGGTAGGCTGGACAACCACCCTCTCGACCAAGTTCCACGACGTGAAGGGCAACGCCACCATCGTGGACGACTGCACGATCGTGATCACCAACTTCTTCTTCGACGGCAACGGGATCGACGTGAAGCTCTATGGGGCTATCGATAGCAATTTTGACGCCGGCTTTCCCATCGGCCCCCAACTCTTCAACGCCCCTGTGGGCTACGAGGATGAGACCCTGTCCTTCACCTTGCCCGCCGGCAAAACCATGGATGACCTGAACAGCATCAGCGTGTGGTGTGTGACCGTCGGCATCAGCTTTGGCGATGGCGTCTTCACGGCACCATGATCCCGAATGAAAATACCCGGAGGAAGCGACGATGAAATGGACCGTAAGAGCAATCACGTTGGTTACCGTACTCACCGTGGGCTGCGCAGGCACCCAAACGGCCGACAAACAGAAGGCCCCTAAGGCCACCTGTGAAACGGCCGTTTCACGGTTCCTGGAGTTGTGCCCCAAACACCCGGAGTGCAAGAAGGACATTCACCATCTGAACAAAGCTGACATAGTGGCGACCTGCAAACGAGAAAACAACGACAACCATGAATTCCTCGCATGTGTGACCGCCGTTGAGAGCATCGAAGACATCGACAAATGCAAAACGATAAAGAGCACGACGAAAAAGACCGCGAGGCAAAAGACCCACGAAGCGATCGACAGGCTGGACATGATCTACAGGGCGTCTGCGCACTACTACACAGCGCCCCGCGTCGCGGCCGGAACAGGGCTCAAAATCAAATGCCAGTTTCCGGCCAATCAACCCATGACCCCCGATGTACGCAACAAGGCCTGCTGTGGCGGCACAATGGACATCGACAACGACAATCGCTGTAATGTAGACACCACCCAATGGACTACACCGACCTGGTCTGCGCTCAACTTTCAAATGAATGATCAGCACTACTTCGGCTACAGGTATGAGTCGTCCGGGGTAGGGGCAGCGGCCCGATTTACGGCCTCTGCATACGCCGACTTGGACTGCGACGGCGTCCTCTCCACATTTCAACGATTTGGCTACGGCGACACCCCGGATAGCGATGGCTATTGCTCGATGAAAAGCTCCTCGGCATTCTACAAGGACAAAGAACTCGAGTAAGTTTGAACCGACCGGCGGGTGTCTAACGGTACGTCCGCCAACGACCTGAATGAGAGTGCGTACACCGTTTTTTCACCCCTTCGGCTTGCCATGCCCCGGACCGGCGTGATAATCCAGTCTTCCAACACCCGGGCACATGCCCGCGCTGCGCAGGAGAATGGAACAATGAAAAGCGTATGGATGGTGGTCGCTCTGGCCATGACGATCTCACTGGGTTGCCAAGACAAGAAGACGGCCGAAGCGCCCAAGCCGGCCGCCCAAGCGACGAGCCCCACGGAGGCCCCGGCCGCGGCGGCAACAAAGGACAAGACCGCGTCCGACAAGACCGCCACAGCCAAGACACCGGAAGCCACCGCCAAGACACCGGAAGCCACCGCGAAGACGCCCGAAGCCACCGCAAAAGCCGAAGGTCTCGTCGCCCAGGCGAAGGCCCTGGCGGACGAATTCTGCGCCTGCAAGGACTTGGAGTGCGCCAAGGCACTGACGTCAAGAGGGCAAGCGATGGACCGTGCTTCAGGGACGGTCAACGAGGCTGAGAGGAAGGCCATTCACGCCGCCCGCGTGCGAGCCAACAACTGTTCGCAGCGGCTCCGGCCGGCCGATGCGCCCGTGGCACCGCCACCCTCCCCTTCCACAGAGCTGGTCTCCGAGCCCAAGGAAACGGCCAAAGAGCCCGCGCCTGCAGCGGAGAAGCCCTCGACGGCCACACCCAAAGAGGCCAAACCAGAGAAGCCCGCACCCACCGGAGGCGCTGACGCCCAAGCCAGCTGCCAACAGATCTTTGCCAAAATGCTGGCACTCTGCAAAGCCCACCCCGAGTGCGCCGCCAAGGCCCTGGCACAGTTGGCGCAAAACGAGAAACGCTTCATGGCAGAGTGCCCCAAGAACACGACACCGGCGCAACGCGCGTGTGCACTCAAGGCCCAGAAGTTCGAAGACTTGAACAAGTGTCGTAAGTAGCCGACCCGGCTACGCGCTCAACGATCGCAGGATCGCCACTCGCGCACACAAGTCGGTGCATTGTTCCTTGCGGAATTGGAGGCCATGGAATTGTTCTGGTCCCGATAGATCCGAACGACATCATAGACCTTTGCGCGGGCGTCACACGCTTTTCGACCCGCGGCCCAAAACTGCCTGTTTAGCCGATTGGCGGACGCCGAATGGCCTGCGCGTACGGCGGCGTCAATTCTCTTCCGCAGCCGCCATTGTTTGTGGAGCTGCGCCTTGCAGATCCGCTCGAACGCCGGGAATTGGCGCAGAAGACGTTGCGCGCGCTGAATGGCCTTTTTCTTGTTCTTGCGTTCATGGTGCCGCATGAACTCCGATTCCCACACCCGCTCAAAGCTCTTGCCTCGTTCGGTTGCCGGAGGCTTCAAATCGTACATTTTGTAAATGGTCTTCTTCGCGGCTTTGAACTGACCTGCTGCCATCTGTTTGTGCGCCCGCTTGTAAATGTTCTCAATCTTCGTTTCGCGCTTCTCTTTGGCGACCAAACGAGCACAGATGTCTTTTACAAACGAGCCCATCGGCATCTTCTTCACTTTGCGATACACGCGGTTGCACTGTTTGGCCTTCATGTACTTCATTCGCTGTTCTGTCTGCGCCTTCAAGCTGATCATCCACTCGGCGTAAATCGCGCTGTCTGAATGGTCGGCCAACGAATTCCCGCACGCCTTCAACTGGGCCAGAACGCCCTTTTCGGTGACGTCCGAAAAACCACGCAGACAGCGGGCCCTTGCGAGCACATCAGCAGGCACCCAACTCGCCAGCTGGCCGAACGCCCACTGCACATCAAAGTCCACTTCCACGACGTGCTCCATCTCGTATTGGCTCTCCATTTCCACCAACTTGTACTTGAAATGGCTCGCACGCAGACGCTTGGCCAACGTGCGAGCCTCATCGTTCGTCTCGCCACCTTCCAAAAGATAGGCGTCCACACTCTCAGCGGTCTCAAACGAAGCCCCCAGCCACAGGTCGACCACCGCGGCCAAGGTGGCCGTCGTGTCCGTTCTTTTGAACCAATGAATCAAGCGCATGTATCCTGTTGAGCCGATGGCCACATCCGACTTTTCGCGTGCCTTGATCTCCTTCTCGTAGGCTGCCAAACGATGTTTTTCGGGCAGGTGTTGCTCTGTCTTGGCGATGGCGGCCGCCAGGTCGGTGGGCAAACTCCTGAACCGGGCCTTCGCCTCACGATGTGTCTTGGGCGTCTGAATGTCGGCCAGCTTCTTCACGGCCTCAGCCAGCTTCTTCTTCTCGCCCGCCAACCGTGTCAGCAAGGTCACGGCGCCCGGATCGTTGGCTTCGAGCTCATCGGCCGCGTCCGCACTGTCGGTGACCATACTTTCCAGCGCATCCAGCCATACTTTGGCCTGTTCCTCTTCAAGGTAGCGATCGACCGCCTGCTGGGCACCCGTCAGACGCTTCAACACGGACGCGACCTTCGCTTTGCGAAACAGGGACATCTGTGAGTACGCACGCGGACTCAACGACTTCATCTGTGGATCCAGCAACGACAACTGAGCCTTTAGGTTGGATTCGGCCTGCACCAACATGGTCTTCAATGCTTGGGCTGTGTCCACATCAGTCAAGGGATTGGGAACCCGCTCCAACGCACCATTCGCCTGAGAGGCCGCCGCCATGTATCGCCCTTTCAGCAGGGTCGCACGCTGACGTTCATAGCTGACTGGATCGACCAAGATTTCAAATGTTCTCGACGACCCATTCGTGGTCCCCAATCGAGTGCACTCCCGGCGCCAGAGATGGCCGGGGTAGAGTCCTCCCTCATACTCA
>CAUZBV010000221.1:0-6167 GCA_963578115.1 Myxococcales bacterium | reverse complement strand
GTTTCTCAGAGGCTGCAGCTCACCGATCGCGGGATGGAGCTGCCGCAAAATCGCGGTGTAGGTCGATGGTTCGAGCGAGTCACGCTCATCATGGTACTCGAGCAAACTCACGGCTTCTCGGATGGAGAGCGGCGCACCGGCGTTCAGGCGCTTTCGCAGGGGACGGAAGGCGGCTTCGCCCGATGCCGTTATCCTGTAGAGGAGATACGAGAGCAACAAGGCCGCGCCGCCGGCCATCGCGCTGCTGGTTGCGGCACCGTTTGCGTACGCCACCAGCATGACCAACGACAAGCCGGCCACCCCGATCGCGGCCATCCCGCCAGCGACGACGGCTTTCCATCCCACCTCAATGATGGTGTCCAGGTGGATTTGGAGCCCGATGCCCGCACACACCGCCAAGATCAGCAGCTTGACCGCCAGGCTGTTCATGTCCAACACAGCGTGCCAGGCGGGCATGTCGGCCAAGGCTGCGTCGCCCCACACGCGAACACCGAAGAGCAAGAAATACCCCAAGATGAACATGGGGAAGTGGGCGATCATCGAGGGGCTCTGTTGCTCCGGATCGCGCCCCCGTCGGGTGGGGCGAAGCACGCTGAACAAGATCAAGAGCGGTCCCAACAACATGATGCGAATGGACTTGGCGGCGGCGGCGATGATGCTTCCGTTCTCGCTGAACTGGGCGCCTACAGCCACGCTACTCGACAGATCGTTGACCGCCAACCCAGCCCAAAGCCCGCCATACTCGTTCGACAGGCCCAGCGCCTGGGCGACCGGGTAGAATGCGATGAGTGCGACCACACTAAACAAGAACACCGCGGTGATGGCCAACCCCTGGTCACGCCTGCGGGCATAAATCACCGGCGACAAGGCGTTGATGGCGGATGCGCCGCAGATCATGGAACCGATGCTGAGCAGATCGCTCAATTCGCGTCCCAGGCCCAACGCGTGCCCGGCGACGTGGGTCAGGAAAAACGCGCATGGCAAGGCAAAGACCAGAATCAGCAAAACAATCTGTGCCTGATCGGCGTTGAAGAGATCGGTTTGGATTTTTAATCCCATCAAGATGATGGCCAGACGCAAGACCCACTTGCCGGTGAAACGCAATCCACGCTCATAGCGGTCCGCATCCCGGTCGGTCGGGGAGCCGAGTCCAATCCAGCGGCTCAAGGGCGTATTCAGTATCAACACGCCCAGGATGATCGCGATGATCACATCCGACACGTAGACCGTGTGTTGTTTGATAACACAGCCCAGTCCGTAGGCGATCGCGCCCAACAAGACGGCAAGGGCAATCCCCGCCACTTCATTTCTCGATGGGATCCAGGGTTTGTTCAATCGCCTGCCTCCAGAGGGGAATGTCCTTGGCTTAGAAGCGGAAGGTGTGGCTGATAAAGAGGCGCGGCTTTGCCTGCGATGACGAGCGAAGCCGGTCGTAGAGCGTCTTGTTGTATGCCACAGTGGCCTCGCTGAGGAAGCGCTCAGAGTATTGCATCATGACGCCGCCCGTTACTCCCACAATAGTGCCGCCAATGAGAAGACCGTAGAACATTTCAAGGACCGACCTTTCGTTGTCGAAATCGAACAAACCCAAATCCGGGTTGCGTATCAGAACGCCAAGAGCGGCGATTTGCGTTGCAATGCCCACAGCAAACAGCGTAAATCCGAACTTTCGATAGGTCTGATAGGTCTCCATGTGCGCGAGCGCCTGGGGAGAACCTTTGAATATCTCGCCGGCGTTCCCGCCAAAAAACGCCACGTCGATTTCCCGTCCATCCCGATAGAGATGACCAAAACCGCTAAATCCACCCCAACCCGTCATTCGCAATTCGAGCGATTGAGCCCGATACTGCTCCAGCGCCGTTGAGGCCTCCTGGGCGGACGCCAGACTCGGTACCAAGAGCGCAGCAATGATGAAAATCCGGACCATGGTCACCCCTCATTTTATTGAACTGGTCGTTCCATTCGGTCGATGGTGAGTATTTCACGTTTGATGGCGGCTATCCAGGGCTCCTAAGAAAAGGGAAGGGTATTTTCAAAGCACACGTGCCGCGAATACAGGGTGCCATTGACGCGCAGTGAGGGCACTTAGACCATGCGCACACCCGGTGTCACACGGCCGGAACCGTGCCTATCAGGCGGTCATCGTCGAACTACTCGGGCCAACCCAGCGCGATCCAATCGATGAAGAGTTGCTGCTCGGCGACCGTTAACTTGGGCTTGTCTCCCGGCGGCATCTGATTGCCACAGGAGGGGTTGGCTTGCACCTTCAGGGCCAAGGACTCGGCGATGGTCTTACCGGGCAAACACTTGGGGCTGGGCTTGATGACATCGGCGTAGGTGTTGACCTGCACGCTACCGGCCCTGTTGGCCGTGTGGCAGGGGCCGCAGCTCAGTACACAGATGGGGCGAATTTGCTCGGTCCATGTGACCGCCGGTGGAGGCTCCTTCAGACCCAGGCAAACCGCCGCCTCGTCGCAATCCACGGGTGGAAGCACGCAATCGGCGACCGCCTCTGGGCCGCCGCTGATGCACAACGACAAGCACCCGTCGTGGAATGTGGAATCGCCGCAAGAGTCCAGGGCACCACAGGCGTTCTGGCACTGTTGGGGCAGCGTGGGCGCCGTATCGATTGGGGTAGCATCCCCATCCGCCAGTTCGCCGTCGGGGGCACCCAGATCGGTGGGCCCAGCGTCCGAATCGCTGGTGGTATCGCCCCCACATCCAAGCAGCAAAGCACCCGCCAACACCATCGTCCACGTTGTCATCATCCCTTGTTCCTCTCCATGCTCTGGGCAGGCATTGTACGGTATGGGTGGGATAGGTACAGCAATTCTTCGGTGGAACGCCCGTCAGGACTCGGGTGATATCCGCCGGCCACGTCAACTCGGCGGTGGCGCGTGCTCAACACGGCCGCGCTTCCGGATTCTGAACAGCCAAAGGGTCCAGCCACTCAATACCGAAAACAGACCCAGCGACGCAAAGAGTATCAGCCACCGGGTGTTGAAATCGTCCCGGCTCGAGTAGTCCATGGTGTGGAGCATCCAGAAGAAATCAAAGCGGCGCCACGCGTCGTTTCTGCGGGCCGTGATCCGGGTCGTTGAGGCATCGACATAGATGTGGGTGTTGTCGGTGTCGTCCAGGTCCAGACGCCAGGCTGGGAGCGGTTTTTCTCGGTACTCAACCTCGGGATTTTCGGTCAGAAAGAGGGTGTCCACCACGCGGGTTTCGAAGGCACGATCGGCTTGGGCAATGGCCATCGCCATGCTTTCCGATAGGGGGGAGAGCACCTCGCCCGAGACCGCATCGACCAGCGTCCAGTTTGCCGGTGATTGAACTTCGTAGACCGGACGACCCAGAACCGTGCCGAGGCGCACTTCCAGGACCGATTGGAACCCGGCGGCCCGGGCGGCTTGGGCCGGCGAGATCGCCACGGTCTCCAAGGCAATGCTTGGAGACTCTTCCGTGCTCCTGCCTTCGTTTCCACGGACCCACTCAATGTCGTGGGTGGAGAATATCAGTCCACCCAGGCTCCACAATACGAGTTGGATCCCTGTGATGAGTCCCAACCACCGATGCGTTGCGTAGTAGTCCTTGCCGCTTCACGAGTTACTCCCAAACGTTCCTGCAGGACCGAAAGACGGGTCTGTACTATCATGAAGCACTGTGCGTTGCACGGATGGCTCTAAGGCGTCCGCGGGGCACCCCACGTCTCAGCATCCAACCGACTGACCGTTATCCCGTCTTCAAAAGACAAGGCAGGGGATCCACCCGCAAGTCGGCCACATCCCATTCATAACCGAGCATGGTGTAGAAGGTCCGCATAATGCGATCGGGCGTTAGGATGTCCGACCCATTGGGGACCACCACGCCCGTGTTAAAGTCCACAGGCCGTGGGGCCATGCCGATGTCGGACGACGCGCCGATGACTTGGTTCATCTTGAAACCACCGCCCGCCAACAAACAGACGTTGTTCAACCAATGGCCCCGACCCGCGTCGTCTTCCAAGAGAGGCGATCGGGTGAATTCACTGAAACAAACGATGGTCGTCCGGTCCAACCAGTTGTCGCCGGAATTGCCCGGGTATTCTTTGGCCTCCAAACGATCCATCAAACGCGCAATGGCGTTGTACGCCCGCATCTGGGGAGGGCCCTGCTCCAATGTGCTGTGGGTGTCGTAATTGTTGCCTCCACCCACGCCCGGCGCGCGAATGCTGACGCAACGACTCACGTGCTGAGTCAAAGCCACTTCGGCCAGCGCGGTCCGTGCCTCCACGGAATTAAGTTCCGACGCCGTAAAGCCGTAATGAGCCCGTAGGGACTGGAGAAATTCGGTGTTGGCCGTGAAATCCATCGATTCCGACAGTTGCGAAGCCAACATGGCGTCCACGGTTGCTTTGGTTCCGGCCGCCCGCGTCAGATAGGTCGAAGCCGCCGCGTGGGCACAGCCCGCCTGGTGCTTCAGCAACGCCTGGATCTCGTTTTCCACGGCCGCCGACAAGGCGTTGTCTCGTTTCATGGCGTTGGCCACCCCACCGGTGGAGCCAGCCACCAAGGGGTTGGCGTAGGACGCATGCTCGTTGTTGATGGACGGGACACCCAACGAGATGTTGGGCACCAGGTTGTCGCCGCCGAGCAGCGCCGACATCACCACATCAGTCGAATCCCGCGTGGGGACCGCACCTTCGGGCATGCGACCGCAGCGAAAGCGCAAGAACCCGGCCTCGTGCGCCAACGTCTCCATGTTAATGCCCCGGATAATACACATCTTGTCCGTGTATTTTTTGAGCCGCAGATCGCCCACAAATCCGCCCAGTTTTCCCAGCACAGAGTCCACAAAGATCCCGTGACTGGGTGTGGTCAGTAACCGCTCGTACGCGGGATAAATCCCCGTCTCGCCCATGGTCGCCGGGGTGAACACCGCCGGATCTCGGGGATCCCACGAGAGCAGCGAATCCCATCCTCCGGGGAAATTGTAGAACACAAAATAATGGTCTTTGGGCTGGAAACCCACCGGCACATTTTCTTCCGCCGCCAACACACGAAGGGGATCCAGGAGTGAATACCCACCGCCCGCGGCCGCGGTCAGACCGGCCGCGCTGGCCAGGGTGGTGCGGAGAAAGTCTCGTCGGTTCGGTGATTTCTTGCGCATCGTTCGTCCTCCTACCGACTCGAAAATTCCGGGTGAATGAGCAGCGCCACGCACACCGCGGTCCACGCCGTCTCCGTGCTCTCGCTGAGGCTCACGGTGTTTCCAAAAAGTGTTTTCCAGGGTGTCAGTCGTTCGTCCCCCACCGGGATGTGGCGGCCATGGAATCGCAGCAAAAGCAGCGAAAGATTGTCCTCCACAAGATCGGGGCTGGTGTCCAATGTGTCGGTGAGCTCTACCTGGGTAAGAAACACCCGCTCCTCGATGGGTAGGTCTTTCTCTTGGGTCAACAACTGCGGACACAGATCGCGGGCCGCGTCGCCCAACAACTTATCGAACAAGAGGGTGGGTTCGATGATTTCCCGTACGCTGTTCATGAAATCCGGCACACCCAATGCGCTGTAATGCGAGGTCCATTTGCTATTGCCGCCCTTGTCGACCCATTCCAATCCGCCCAGGACCGAGGTCAGGCTGCTCTCCAACTGATCCATGTGCATCCGAACCCGGGTTCTCGGGATGGGCGGCGGGAGCAACGCGGCTTCTCCCGCTTCGTTCTTGGCCACCGGTCCCGGTACATAGAGCGCCGGCAGTTGGCCAGGCTCCACCGCCCCCAGATACGCACCGGTTTGCGGTGCGGCCGGCTCCGTTTCCACGGGCGCACAGGCCAGAAGCCCCAATAATACGACGAATCCGACGAGCCAACGCATCATAAGGACCTCCGGAATCGCGGATCGGTGAGGATGGCTTTGACCAGGGTGGCGTAGTCATACCCCGACGCCGCAAAGACGCTCGCCAGGTTGGCGACCCAATCCGCTTCATACACCCGCGGTGTCCGGCGAGAGAGCCAGCTGATGGTGTTTTTGGTGGTGCACTGGGCGATGGTCCCGTTGACGACATTCTTCTGGAAGAGCAGTTTGGGCCCCTGCTCCACCTTGGGATGGTCCTTCTCCTGCAAGAACTGGTAGCTCTTCATCCAGCCGATGAAGTCGGTCTCTTTGCTGGTGAAGCCGCTCGTCACATAG
>CAUZBV010000220.1:0-6224 GCA_963578115.1 Myxococcales bacterium | reverse complement strand
AGGTGGACGGTGCCTCTTGCTTGAACAAAGGGGTGGGGGTGAAGGGATCGGCCGACGCGGCTACGGCGGATGTTTCCAGCGACTGTTTGCTCTACGTTTGCCACCAAAGCGATCCCGATGTGCCGTCCGAGTGTATGCTGTCATCCACCCTGCCCACAGCGGTACAAGCCGACATCGAGGCGGCGGGCGGCGTGCTTCGGCACCAATGCAAACTCGACGAGATGCCGGTCGCCGTCAGCGTACAATGCAACGGGTGGCAATGCGGCTGTCTCAACGGCGATTGCACCCAGCCCGAATGTCAGGTCAAGGCGTTGGCGTCCATGTCGGGGAAAGCCTGCGACAACGGAAATCTATGCGACGGCAGTGTGTGCTCGCCGGCCAAAGGGCAGGGGGCGATGCTGGAATGCGCCGCGCCTTCCAATGGCGATTCGCCCTGTGACCTCTTTCCCAACGCCTCGTGCGATGTCGTGCAAGGGACCTGCGATCCACAAACCGGATGCCCGACTGTGATGGACGTGGCGGCTTCGGACGCCAATTGTTTGATCAACAACCTGTGCATCGACAAGTTCAACACCAAGTGCGCGCCCAACAATCCCGCGGCCGATCCGGTGACCGGTTGCGTGACCATCTATCAAGATGCGGGCTCGTCGTGTACCGATGCGCTGCAGGGGCAAGACGCATGCATCACCGAGGCGGTGTGTGAACCCAAAGACGGGTCCATGATTTGCAAGCCCACCGCCTGGTTGGAGTGCGGGACCGGCGACGATCCGTGCAACAACAATTACTGTGAAGATGGGGTGTGCAAACAAAACAGTGCACCGGGTACCGGCGTGGTGCTGCCGGACAACACCTGTTGTCCAAACGATGGTTTCTGCCCCGTAGCCGATACGACCTTGTCCGGCCTAGAGAAATTTTCGGTGGTCTACATTCCGGCCGGCGTCACCGTGTCCTGCGAAGGCGACGAGCCGTTGCAGATATCCGTCATGGGCAAGGTGTGGATTGATGGGGTTTTGTCCGCCGATGGGCCCGCCGGGAAAGCGTGGGCCATTCCCACGAGTGTCTGTGCCGGCCACGCCGGTGGCGATGGCAGCCGGGGCGCGACGGGTGGTGCAACCACCAACTGTGAAACCACGGCAGAATCCGAGGCCTATTGCGTGTCTTTGATCAGCCCCAAAGAGAACTACACACCCGGTCAAGCGTGCGTCTACTTGGCCCACGCACCGGGACAGCCCGGCTTCGGTAGCGGTGGCGGCTGGGGCGGTGAGATGGGAATCAAGTTGTTCGGTGGAAAGACGGGTGGCACCGGCGGCGGCGGTGGCGCTTCGTTTGTGACGTCCGGAACCGAGGGCGGCATGAGCAGCACCGAATGCGGTCTCATGTTCGGTGGTGCCTCGGGCAACACCTACACCTGGTCCAGCGGCGGCGGTTCCGGCGGTGGCGGCGGTGGCTTTGCACGAAATGGGCAAGGAATTACCTGTGATTCGGGCTGTGGCACTGGCGGTACAGGTGCTGGCGGCGCGGGCGGCTCCGGTGGTGGACTGATTGTCCTCACCGCGACGGGCAGTGTGACGGTCAGTGGAACCGTGTCGGCCCGGGGCGGCGATGGCAGCGACGGCGCGGGACCCGAGGGCATTTGTACCGGCGGCGGCGGCGGTGGTTCCGGCGGTGTCATTCAAATCAATACGCCCTCTCTGATGACGGCCGGTGGGAACTTTGACGTCACGGGTGGTGCCGGAGGCATCGACAATTGCGCGGCGTTGGGTACGGTGGTCAACGTCAACGGCGGCACCGGTGGGCACGGCGGTGACGGCTATTTGGATATTCCCTGAACAATACAGGATTCCAGGTTGTGGGGCGGTGCAAAGCTTGGGTCACACAGGTCTTTTTTCTTCCCTTTGTCCGGTGGCCCGCTGCAGGCGAATACGGCCAAGACCAGTCCAGTAACCAAAACAAGAGTGATGATTTGTTGAATGATGCGTTCATTGTTGTCTCCCCAGACATCGCTATCGCTTGTCAATCTTGAGCTGCCAATCACTGAGAACCGTCCGGTGCCGAGACTGGGCAAACTTTCTTTCAAGAAGCATCGCGTCTTGACAACCTTGGCTCCGGAATTCAGATTGCCCAGGAGACCGCTTCGCATGACTCATCATTCGTCGGTCTCTCAAGGAGGACGGTCCATGCGGCAATTTGTGGAAGATTTGTACAATCAGCACATCGGCGAGCTGACCGGGTGTGCTGAGTTTGTGGCGCTGGAAGAAGGGTCGGTCGGGAGAGATGTCTTCGAAGGCTTTGTGGGCAACGTCTTTCTGACCCATCAGAATTCACCGCATTTCTTGGGGTTTCTCTTCGCCCTGGTCCCCCCGAATTCGGTGGAGCGCATCGAGCACAACTTGTTGGAAGAGATGGGCTTGGATGAAGAGGATGGGCGGTCCCATCCCGAGCTTCTCATGGCTTTGTTGGAAGGCATGGGACTGCAAGACAAAGTCTCGACGCTCAAGGCGAAAGCCCGCACTCGATTGGACGAGATCGTGTTGGATCCATTGCTCTACGGATCCTTGCGCGAGGTGGGGTTGTCGGCACTGGTCGAGGTGGTGTCGTTTGAGTACATGCTCAGCCGAGTGTCCTCCCGCATCGGGCGCTTTTTGAAGAAACAATGCGATCTGACCGACGAGCAATTGGAATGGTTTTTCCACCACTCGGAGGTGGACATTCAACACGCAGAAGAAGGGCTCGACACCATCGAAGACTACATCGCGTACTACGAATTCGATCCCCAAGAGGCTCAGGACATCATCGGGACCGCCATGCGCGAGAACGTCTTTATTAAACGCTACTTCGGTATCGAAGCGGCGGCGCGCGCCCGGGGAATGGAGTAGCCTCTTTGAAGCTGGTCGGCGCTCAGATCTTTTGCATGCAGATCCCCTTTGTGGAGGGGTTCGGCCACAGCCTGAAAACCCGCAAAGCCAGCAACTCGGTGATCGTCCGCCTGGAGACCGATGAGGGCGTGGTCGGGTATGGCGAGGGAGCGCCCCGACCCTACGTGACCGGCGAGACGGTGGCGTCCATGACTCGCAGCGTGTCGGAGACGTTTTGGCCGGCGTTGAAAGGGGTCGAGTTGCCTATAGGCGACGCCCCCGATCTCTTGGCCCAGGTGGACGCGTTGCTTCCGGACGCGCTCCCCACATCGGACGAAAGCCAGGCGGGTGTGTTGGCTCACCATTCTGCGCGAGCCGCCGTGGAAGTGGCCTTGTTGGACACGGCCCTCAAAGGGGCGGAGCGCTCGCTCGGCGCGGTGATCCAACCGACAGGAACCCCCCTGATTTACAGCGGTGTGATCACCTCTGAGAGCGTGGAACGTGCGCTGGCCAACGCGCGGCGCATGAAGTCCATCGGGCTGACGGTGTTCAAGGTCAAGGTGGGGTTCGATGGGGACGTGGCGCTTATTGCATCGTTGCGGGAGGCGCTGGGTCCCGAGTCCTCCATTCGCATTGACGCCAACGGGGTGTGGACCTTGGATCAGGCGCTGGACACCTTAAACCAACTGGTGTCGTACAACGTCGCGTCCTGTGAGGAGCCCTTGGGCCGGTCCCGCATGGCCGATCTCCCTTCGCTGGCGGCTCAGAGTCCCATTCCCATCATGGTGGATGAGTCGTTGTGCACGTTGGAGGATGCCCAGTGGCTGGGAGAGCAGTCGGGCTGTCACCTCTTTAATGTTCGGGTGAGTAAATGCGGTGGGATCTTCCGTTGCCTTCAGTTTGTGGATCGTGCCCGTCAACACGGCATTCGGGTTCAAGTGGGCAGCCACGTGGGCGAAACCTCGATCCTGGCCGCAGCCGGTCGTCACTTGGCGGCGTCGTTGGACGATTTGGCCTTTCTCGAAGGATCCTTTGGCACCATCCTCTTGAGTGTGGACGTGACGCGCCAGAGCGTTCGCTTTGGCCACCGCGGCATGGCGGCGCCGCTCAAAGGTCCGGGGCTCGGAATTCGAGTGCTGGATGATCGCCTGGCGCAACACGCAGCCAGCGTGCACCCGCTGGACTCAAACGACTTGAGTTAGGGTGTGCTCATCGGCGGCGCGGCCGCTCGATGCCGGTAGTCTTCCAGACGACGTCGTATGGATCGGATCATGCCGGCAGGGCCCTGGTCGCCGAGCACTTTTAACGCCTCTTCTGCGTTCGATATGGCCTTGTCCAACTGATGGTTCGCCGCATAGGCCGTCGCGAGAACATCCAGCACACCCGGGTGTTGACGATTCGTCAGGAGGGCGGCTCGCTCGGCGAGCGACACCGCGCGGCCGGCGTTGCGAATGGCGGGGTCCGTGTGTGTCGCCAAGAGGATGGCCATGCTCGTGAGCGCCGGCGGCCAGTCGGGACGAATGTCGGCGGCTTCTTGAAAGTGTTCCAGCGCTTTTTTCAGACGGCCTTGACGGCGCGCCAACTGGCCCAATTGCAAGTGAGCTGGGGCGGCGCCCGCCTTCCCCGCGGTGGCCAGTCGGTACTGGGCTTCGGCCTTCTGTAACTGTCCTGTGGATGCGAACACGTTGCCCAGGTTGTTGTGGGCTTCCGAGTAGCCCGGGCGGATTCGAAGGGCGTTCTCGAAATGGATGCGCGCTGACGTTGTGTCGCCTTGGCGGGCAGTGAGGGCGCCCAGGTTGTTGTGGGCTTGGGCAAAGGAGGGACTAAGCCGGACCGTCTCCTCATAGTGGCGACGGGCATCCGGCAATTGCCCAATCTGTTCCAAGACCACGGCCAAGTTGTAATGGGCGCCCACAAAGCCGGGCTGCAGGGCAACTGCTTGTTCCAATTCCCGGATGGCGGGCTTGAATTTTCCGGCTTCCGAGAGGGTGGTGCCCAGGTTGTTGTGGGTGATGGCGCGTGTGCTCTCGGTCGACAAAAGAGGCCAGTGGCACAGGACCACGAAGCCCACAGTGACCAGCGCGGTAATGGATTTCCGGAGCATGGAGGCGTTGGCCAACACGCGTGGGATCTCCAGCAGGCCTGCGGCGGCGATGGGGATCAGCAAGCCGACAATGGGGTATCGGTATCGACCGAAGATGTAGAAGGCCACAATGCTCCCAGTGTAGAGCACAGCCAAGACCACAAAGACCGGCACGGATCGTCGGCGCAGTCCCAGCACCAAGAGGCCCAGGACGGACAAGGGGGCCAACACCCCCAGGTTGAAGACGGGATCGAGCAGGGTCAGGAGGATGGACGACTCGGCGTGAGTGTATTGGTCGACCGTGTCGGGAGGCTCCACGCGATTCCAAAACAAAACGAACTTCCGCCCCGTCAACCGGAGCCAATCCAGGGGTTGGTCTCGTATGTAGGTCAGGCTCTGATCCGTCAACCACGCGGACACTTCGGCGGGGGTGAGGGCTCGTCCGAGGGCTTCTTGGGCCATGGCCGTAGCGTCTTCGCGCTCGAAGCGAGGATTGGCGCGCCCCGCTTTGAGCGGCATGTATGTGCCGGTGGCGTCGGGGTTGTTTCCTTTGTAGAAGTTGTCGCCGAAGTTGGCGGCCGTGAGATGGAATTCGCCCCCAACGACTTGGTTCCGCAGCGCGACCGGTAGGAGCAGCGCGCTCAACCCGACCACAAAACAAAGGGCCAACACCAATCGGCGCCCAGTACCCTGGCTCCGGTAGTGCCATCCCATCCAGACGAGAAACACGGGGACGAAGGCCATGGTGTTTTCGCGACTGAGAATGAGCGCGCCCATGGCGGCGCCCATGGCCAGCCAGCCCACGGCTTTGGACGCCGTGTCCTGAAGGCGGCTCCACTGCCAGAGCACAAGGGCCAAGAAGAACATGGCCACGACCGGTTTGGCGACAACGCTGTCGTAGAAGATGGCCGGCGCATAGAGCGCCAGGATGAGACCGGCGAGCACGCCCGCGCGGCGCCCAAAGAGACGGGCGGTGCCCGCCGCCAACAAAGCGCAGGAGCCGGCGCCGATGAGGGCTTGAACCAGCGCCAACGTGATCGGTTTCGTTCCCAAGAGGGTGTAGACCGTCCCCATGAAATAGGGGTAGAGCGGCGCATACCAGAAGACGTCTTTGCCGATCCAATCCCCGTCCGCGATGGTTCGAGCCCAGGCGTCGTAGACCTCGGCGTCTCCCATCATGAGTCCAAAGACCGGCGCGTCACTGACCTGGAGGACGTGAATCACCCGGACGAGCAGCGCGAACCCGAAGAGACCCAGCAGGGCTCGGCGAGTCAGGCGGCGATCAT
>CAUZBV010000219.1:0-6236 GCA_963578115.1 Myxococcales bacterium | reverse complement strand
CCCGTGCTCGTTCTCTTTGAAATAGAACGTGAAGGCCGGAAAACGACGTTGGGTTCCTAGCCAGACAAAACGATTGCTCGCCGCCCGCACAGTAGGCTTAAACGCCTCGGCGTATTGGGCACGAAAAAAACTATTCACCCCATCGGCCAAGACGATCAGATCCGCATCCTGGTACGCATCCAGTGTCTTCACCTCCGTCTCGAAACACAGGTCCACCTCCAACTCTTCACAGCGCTCTTCCAAGATCGACAGGAGCTGTTGGCGGGACAAACCACAGAATCCATGCCCGCTGGAACGAATGCATTGGCCCTGGTAGTGAACGTCGATGTCGTCCCAGTGGGAGAAGTTTTGCGTGATCTCATCAAAAGACTTCGGATCGTTGTTGGCCAAGTTCTCCAGAGTCGCATCCGAAAAGACGACGCCGAACCCAAAGGTGTCATTTTTCCGATTTCGCTCCAGAACCGTGACCTGATTCGACGGATCCCGGCGCTTCATGAGGATGGCAAAGTAGAGTCCAGCAGGACCCCCACCGACACACACGATCTTCATCGATCGACCTCACTCACCACGCATGGCCTCCAACACTTCGGTGGCCACCATGGTCGCCAATCGTTCGAGAAGCTCTTCGCCTTCCGTCGCCGTCGCTTCGGCGGGATCTCCGCAATAGGCATCGCTTAGCCCCATCTCTTGAAAGTCCACCACACCCTCGCGCAGCTTCACCGACAGACTAATGGGGACTTCCGACAGCCCCGCCCGAACATCGTTGTCCACTCGATCCGGATCGGCGGCCATCATAATGGACGTCTCGTATCGCCCCGCATGGCACTCACCGCTCTTGAATTCATCGGACAAGGTGCGGGCCCATCGTCGCGTCAATGGGCACGCGACCGACACCTTGTTGGCCGGCAACCCGTCCAACGCCGCGCGAACCGCTTGATCGTGGGCCGGCTCCAAGTGGTTGTTCACCAAACACACGTGGTCAAATCCGTTGCGAATATACCCGTCCACCACCGAATGAAGAAACGCCGTCAATGCATCGGAGGCGACCGTTACGGCGCCTGCAAATGCCGCCGCACACTCGGTAACGCCATAGGGTATTGGGGGCGCCATCACCACCTGTAATCCCGCATCTTGCAGCTGTTGACCCGCCCGTTCGGCTGCCGCCACCGAAATGGTCGCGTCGGTCTCCAAGGGGAGATGGGGCCCGTGAGGCTCGATGGATCCCACCGGCTGCAACACAATGGTCGGCTCTGCTGCATCAAGCAGGGTGCGCACCTCACGCGTCGTCAACTCACCGAGTCGGGTTATTCCCATGAGCTCTCTCCCCGGGCCTCCGCCTCCATCAGCGCTTTCTTGTCCACCTTGCCTCGATCATTGCGCGGCAAATCCTCCACAAAAACGAACCGGCTAGGGCACTTGTGGTAGGCGAGCGTCGTGTTGAAATGGGTCTTGAGTTCCTCACGAAACGCGGCCCGTCCTTCCTCGGTGGCCACGCGTTCGGCCGCGTGGTCGCGCCATACGACGAACGCCTTCAATCGGGTGAGCCCTTCGTGTTCGACCCCGATTGCGGCAGCCAAGCTGACGTCGGGGTGGCTGATCGCCCTCTGCTCGACCTCCAGTGGAGACACCCACTGACCGCTCACCTTGAGCATGGAGTCGGCGCGCCCGCTGAACCACAAGTATCCCTCTTCATCGATTCGGAACAGATCGCCCGTGCGACACCAGTGACCATGAAAGGTGCTCCAACTCTTGTCCCGATCTTGAAAATAACCCAGGGCGACACTATCGCCCTTCACCCACATCACCCCCGTTTCACCGGGCGCGACCGGCTCCCCACCAGGACCTTGCGCGTCTTGGGGAAGGATCCGAATCGTATACCCGTCCACCACGCGGCCCAAGGAGCCTTCCCGAATATCACCGGGACGATTCGATGCGTAAATGTGGAACATCTCGGCAGAGCCAATGCCGTCATACACATCGCAGGAGAACCGTTCGATGTAGCGTTCCAAGAGCGCGGGGGGCAACGCCTCCCCAGCGCTGAGGTTGAAGCGAACGCACGACATATCGATGCCCTCGCCGCCCTCTTCTTTCAGCTGCCGATCATATTCCAGCAACTTGCTCATCATCGTAGGGACATTGGTGACCACAGTCGGACGATGACGTGCGATCGCTGCCGCCAACGTCTGCGGCGTGGGCCGCTCTGAAAACAGAGCCGCCGTCGCCCCCACCGCGAAGGGGAACATCAGGTTTGTGCCGGTGGCGTACCCAAAGAACAAACGCGGCACACTGACCGTGACATCGTCGCGATGATATTTCACCGTGCCCTTGGCATACACCTCGGTGTTGAAGGCAAAATCTCGGTGGGTGTGCACCGCGGCTTTGGGATGGCCCGTTGAACCGGAGGTGAAGAGCCAGATGGCTGGATCGTCACGCCGAATGGCTGGCCAAGAGGGCGCATCCATTGCGCCCCCGGACGCGATGGCGTCGGTCATTGATTGGACACCAAGACCACCGATCGCTTGGAGCACGTCCTCTTCCACATCCCCTTCGGGATCCTCGCCCGTGGCCACATCGGGCACGATGATCACCGTCTTTAAGAAGGGATTGTCGGGCAGGTGACCCGACAACGCACGGACAACTGCCGGCGTTGTGATCAGAGCCGAAGCCCGAGAGTAATCCACAACGTACGCCAGGCTCTCGGTGGACGCGGCAGGATTGCCCATGGCGACCACACTCCCGAGCGTCAGACTTCCAAAAAACGCCCACGCAAATGGCGGTGTGTCGGGGAGCACGATGTACACCCGCTCTTCTCGTCGGACGCCGGCCGCCGCCAAGGCATTGGCCACCGCTCGACTCCGATCGGCCACATCGCCGTACGAGTAGATTCGTTCCCCAAAGAGAATCGCGGACTTGTCCGTCAGTCCGTCAACAGCAACGCGATCGTAGAGAAAATAGTCCGCGATATTGAAGGCGTCCGGAAAGGTGGGGCCGCTCATGCGTTGGCGTCCTCATCCCGCAACAGACCGCGAGAAATGATCAAGCGCTGAATCTCGGTCGTCCCCTCATAAATCCGAAGGGGACGGATCTCCCGATACAGACGTTCGACCACCAGTCCACGAGTCACACCCAACCCACCAAAGAGTTGAACGGCTTTGTCGATGATGGTTTGAGCCGCTTCTGTGGCGTACATCTTCGCCATGCCGACCTCGGTGGACACTCTGTTTTGACGGGTGTCTTTGGCGTGAGCGGCCCGAAGAACCAACAGGCGCGATGCGTCGAGCTCGGTGGCCATGTCGGCCAGATATCCCTGAACCATTTGCTGTTCAGCCAAGGGTTTTCCGAACTGAACGCGCTGTCGAACATGACCGATGGCCTCGTCGAATGCGCGGCGCGCCATGCCCACCGCTGCAGCCCCCACACTCACCCGGAAGGTGTCGAGGGTCTTCATGGCCAACTTGAACCCCTCTCCTTCGTCGCCCAAGCGGCTGGAGGCCGGTACACGTACACCCTGGAGATGAAGCTTGCCGATGGGATGATCGATGCTCATTGGGATGGGCTCGGTCGTGAGCCCCGCCGCATCGTTGGGGACCACAAATGCCGTCAGCCCACGATGGCCTGCGTCCGGATCCGTGCGCGCAAAGACCACATAAAAGGCGGCGATACCCACGTTGGAGATGTATGTCTTCTCGCCGTCGAGCACATAGGAGTCTCCATCGTGTCGTGCGCTCATGGCGATGGCCGCCACGTCGCTCCCTGCCCCCGGCTCTGTGAGCGCAAAACCACCCACGGCGTCTCCTTTTTGCATGGCTGTAAGCAGAGACTTGTGTTCGTCGGTGGTACCTGCGGTCAGCACGGGAAAGCCCGCTAACCCTTGCACCGCGAAGATGGCGTCGGCCAGCGGGGACGCATACCCAAGGCATTCACGGATGAGACACAACGCACGGGTGTCCACCTGCCCATCGTCGGGCGTCAACCAGGGATAGAGCCCCAGCGAGTCCCCCAAGCGGCGCCCCATCGCTGCGATGTATTGGGCATCATGCGCGGCGGTCTCTTCGGCCAAGAGTTGTTGGGCGATCGCCCCCAGATGCGTGGCTAGCTCGTGGTGATGCGGCTCAAAGAAAAACGAACAGTCTTGATTGGAGAGTTTCACGATGACGGCTACGCCTCACTATCGATGGAGTCCAAACACACCTCGGCGCCCTGATAGAGCGGTTTCTCTTTGGCGTTGTAGGCGTCGTGCGCCGTTCGAAAGTCCGGATGTTCCATGCACACGGCCTGCGCCTTGGCCTCCGCTTCGATGGCCTCGGCCAATCGCATGGTGTCCTCCTGCTCCAGCATGGCCTTGGTCACCGAATGGGCGAATCGCGGCCCCTTCGCCAGACGAAGCGCCCAACTCTGTGCTTCTCGCAGAGCCTCCTCCCCGGTTTCCACGACCGCGTTGACGAAGCCCATGGACGCGGCGGTGTCCACGTCGATGATGTCCCCAAAATAGAGAAGCTGAGACGCGTTGCCCAAACCCACAATGCGTGGAAGTAGATAGGATGCGCCCATGTCGGCACCCGACAAGCCCACCCGTGGAAAGATAAAGCCAAAGCGCGCATCCTTGGCTGCGATGCGGAGATCACATGCTGCCGCCATGACCGCGCCGGCCCCAACCGCGACGCCCGAAATCGCACCGATGACCGGAACCGGCACTTCGCGAATGCTCTGGATCAGTCGTCCCGTCATCCGAGTGAACGCCAGCAGCTGCTCAGAATCGCGGTCAAACAACTCGGCGATGATATCCGCCACGTCGCCCCCGGAGCAAAACGCTCTCCCCCGCCCGGTGAGCACAATGGCTCGAACCGATGGGACATCGTGCAAGCTCTCAAAGGTCTCTGCCAGCTCCCGGTACACGGCAAAGGTGAGCGCATTGAGTCGCTCGGGGCGGTCGAGGGTGATGGTGGCGACACCGCGTTCGACCTCCATGCAAAACGACTGCGGTTTGGGCAAATCGCTCATGGGGTCCCCTCTTCATCGGGCAACGACGCGATGGCTTCAATTTCCACCAGCGCCTCCCGTTCGACCAATTCGGTGACGCCCACCAAGGCCATCGCCGGAAAATGGGTCCCCATGTGGGTCCGCCACAAGGCACCGATCTCACGCAACGACTGTCGATAGGCGTCGACATCAGTCGCGTAGACGGTCATCTTCACAATGTGCTCCGGCGATCCGCCGGCCTCGCGCACCACGTCGATCACGTTCTGAAGCGCCTGTCCAAACTGCCCCGCTATGTCTTTGTGAGGAAAGCTCAAGTCCGTTGTCCAACCGATTTGACCGGCAACATAGAGTGTTCGTCCGGTGCAAACCATGCCGTCGGCGTACCCCTTGGGTGATGGGAAGTGGGGTGGGTGAACCACCTGAATGTGATCGTTGGAAGCGCTCATTTCATCACCTGCCCACCGTCGATGGGGATCGCCTGTCCCGTCATGCTCTGTCCATCGTCCCCACACAGCATAGCCACCACATGCGCCACTTCGGCGGGGAGGACCATGCGTCGTTGTGGGATCATGCTCAACAAACTCTTCCGCGCGTCTTCCGCGCTGCGACCGGTCGTGTCGACAATCCGTTGCACCGCCTCTTCCGACATTTGGGTCTCTACCCAACCGGGACAGACCGCATTGACGGTGATCCCCGTGCGGGCCAATTCCAGAGCCATGGAGCGCGTGATGCCCACCAACGCATGCTTGGACGCCACATAAGCGTGGGTATAGGCAAACCCCGTCAAACCCGCCGTGGATGCGATATTGACGATGCGGCCATAGTGCTGCTCCACCATGTGCGGAACCACACTGCGGCACAGGCGAAACGCCGCGGTGGTGTTGATCTCCATGACCCGATCCCACGTCGCATCATCGGAGCGTTGCACCGGCGACGCATCGGCAATGCCCGCGTTGTTGACCAACCAGTCGACGGGACCGAGATCTTCGCACACTTTGGCAATCAGGCGGTCCCCGTCATCGCGCTCGCTCAGATCCGCTTGCACGGCCAACCCGTTGATCTCGCTGGCCACCGCCTCGATTTCGGCCACCGTCCGGCCGCTGACGGCCACCCGTGCACCCATCGCAGCGAGGCGATGCGCAATAGCGCGACCGATGCCTCGTCCACCACCCGTCACCAACGCCACTCGTTCTTGTTCTGACATGAATGTCAGAAGTATCCGATTCCCTGCCTCATCGCAAGTGCCTAACGCAGCC
>CAUZBV010000218.1:0-6248 GCA_963578115.1 Myxococcales bacterium | reverse complement strand
ACGGACATCTACGAACCTTCAGACAATCGCCCCGCCAACGCCACCTGTCTGGCGCCGCCGCGGCCACCACCGCCCGGTTTTATCACCTTGGAGCCGGTCTTCACAGACGTGCTGTCGCCTATGGATGCCTTCAAGCTGGTGGAGCTGAAGCACTCGCCGGTGGAGGCCGGTCGCTGGTACGTGGCCCAGCACTCGGGTCGTCTCCTGACCTTTCGGGAAGACAGTGACGGACCGACCGTGGCTTTGGACATCGTGGACAAGATCTGGACCGGCTTTGATGAGATCGGCTTGGTCAGCTTCGTCTTTCATCCGGACTTTGTGGTGAACGGTCACGTCTTTGTCAGCTACGGCACGCCCAGCAACGCCTCGGGCGGCTTCTCGTCGCGGATCGCTCGCTTCACCTCCACCGACGACGGGCTCACCTTTCCGCGCGAATCCGAGCACGTGATCCTAGACATTCCCCAACCCCACGGCACCCACAGCGGCAATCACGTCCTCTTTGGGCCCGACGGCTATCTCTATTATTGCCTCGGCGATGGATCCAACCCCTACGATCCCTACCAAAACGGTCAGAACCCCAACACCCTCTACGGCGCACTCTTGCGCCTGGATGTGAACCAAAGCGACCCGACGAGCGGCACGAACTACGCCATCCCGCCGGACAACCCTTTTGTGGACGGCGGTGGCGCCCCGGAAGTGTTCGCCTACGGGCTCCGCAATCCCTGGCGCTTCACCTTCGACCGGGAGACCGGCGAGATTTGGATCGGCGATGTGGGTCAAGACACCCGCGAAGAGATCGACCGCATCATCCCGGGCGGCAACTACGGGTGGTCCATCAAAGAGGGTGAGTTGTGTTTCGACACCTTCGAACCCGACACCTGCGACGCTACGGGCCTCATCGAACCCTACTGGGCCTACAGTCACAACGAAGGGGCATCCGTCACCGCCGGCTATGTCTACCGGGGCGCCAAGATCCCCGAACTCTATGGTCGCTATGTCTTCGCGGACTACATCAACGGCAACATCTGGGCTCTCCATGAGAACGAAGACGGACAGGTCATCAATGAGACTCAGTTGGAGTCGGGCGTAAACATCCCCTCGTTCGCCGAAGATCCCGATGGCGAGCTCTACGTGGTGGGGTTTTCCTGGGAAGACAAGGGCGGTATTTACCGGGTGATCCCCGCACCCGACGAGCCCAATGAGTTCCCCCAGAAGCTCAGCGAGACGGGCTGCTTTGAGCCCTCGGATCCCAAGACCGTCACACCGGGCGTCATTCCCTATTCGGTTATCGCACCTCTCTGGTCCGACGGCGCGGACAAGGGCCGCTATCTGGCCGTCCCCGATGACCGACGGGTGAGCGTAGACGAGGACGGCGACATCCTCTTTCCCGTGGGCTCTGTGCTCATCAAACACTTCGGCTTTGGCGACGACCTCCACGAGACCCGTTTCATGATCAACCACGAGGACGGGTGGGCCGGCTACAGCTACGAGTGGCTGGCCGATCAGAGCGACGCCCATCTCTTGGAGTTGGGCAAAGTCAAAGAGTTGGCCGGCGGCCAGCGATGGATCTACCCCTCCCGCTCCCAATGTTTGGAATGCCACACCAGCGCCACCAACCGGATCTTGGGGCCCGAGCTGCTCCAGCTCAACCACGACTACGACTATGGCGACGGCGAAACGAACAACCAGTTGGCACAGCTGCTGGCCTGGGACTATTTTTCGCCGGAGGTGACGACGCTCCAAGATTTGGGCGTGGATGCCCTGCCCATCATGCCCGATCCCGCGGGCGAGGCGCCCCTGGACGAACGAGCCCGGTCCTACCTACACGCCAACTGCGCCATCTGCCATCAGCCCGGGGGAACCACCGCCCAGGCCGACATCGATTTGCGCTACACCACGCCCTTCACCGAGACCGGATTGTGCAACGCCAAGCCCGAGAATGGGCGGCTCTATTTGCCCAACCCGAACCTGAAGTTGCTCATCCCGAAGACCCCCGACGAGTCCATCCTCTATCTGCGCATGGTGACCTTGAACGTGTTTCGCATGCCGCCGGTATCCAGCCAGGTGATCGACGAGGAGGGGGCTGACCTCATTCGCTCCTGGATTGAATCCATCGAATCGTGCCAATAACCCCTGCCCTGGCGAGAACCCCCAGGTCTTGCTATGGTCCACGGCCAACGCCGTACGGGGAGACTCGAGATGCACAGAACGCTTTCACGTCACATCGGACTCTGGATGGGATTGCTCGGATTGACGGGCGTCGCTTGGGCCGACGCTCCGACCTTGAATCGAGCAGACTTCAACCGCTTGGCGGTGCAAGCCAACCTCCCCATCATCTGGACCCAAGACGCCAACCAATCCGGCGCGCTGGACCCGGCCGAGCTCACGGTGCTGAGCCCCATATCTCGCGACCATTATGTCCTCAAAGGCCGCTTCACCAAAGCCTTTGATCGCGCCTACCGTTCGCTGGTGGAGCGGCGACGCCAAGAAGCGGTGGCCAAGGAGCTTGACCAAGGACGCATCACGGTCATGGAGACCAATTTCGCAGCGTTGAGCGACGAAGATCGCGCGGTCATGCGCCACTTGGAGAAGGTCGCCACCCTCATCGATGAGCTCTACGCCGTCCAGACCGGTGCCTTCGAACTGGCCCGATTCGTACCCGAAGACGAACCCGCCAGCCAAGCGCTCTTCCGACGCAACAACAGCCCCACTTGCAGCGCGTCGGCCACGGCCTCCGATCCCTTTTGCAACGCCACGACCGACTTCCGCCAGCCCCGCTCCGCCGCGTACCCCAAAGACGTGACCCTGGATCAGGCCTTTTGCGACAGGCTGTCCAAAGAGCCCAACGCCAAAGCGCTGCTGGATCCCTTTACGGTGGTCCGCCGCAAAGGGAAAGGCTTCATCGCCCTGCCCTACACCGACGTCTACGGTCGCCGCATGAAGGCCATCGCCAAGGTCCTCCGAGCAGCCGCCGACGCGATCCAGAGTCCTCAAGAGGCCGCCTTCAAGGCCTATCTGCTGGCCAGCGCCAAAGGTTTTGAGACCAATCAATGGTGGGACGCGGACGAAGCCTGGGCGGCCATGGACGGCGAAAACAGCGCTTGGTACCTGCGGGTCGGTCCCGACGAGACGTATTTTGATCCCTGTCAGGTCAAGGCCGGCTTCCATCTCTCTTTGGCCCGAGTCGACCGAAGCGCGGTCGCCTGGAAGAAAAAACTCACCACGTTGCGCAGCGACATGGAGAAGGTCATCGCGAAGATGATCGGCGCTCCCTACGAGGCACGCCCCGTTCAATTTGATTTGCCGGAGTTCATCGAGATCGTGCTCAACGCCGGAGACAGTCGAAGCCCCATCGGTGGCACCGCTGGCCAATCGCTGCCCAACTTTGGCCCGGTGGCCCAAACCAGTCGGGGACGGACGGTCGCTATGGGCAACTTGGGGTCGGATCCGGATTCCATGGCCGTGCTCATGATCCGCAACACGTCCCTCTTCTCGGCCGAGAGCATGGCCTCCTACGATTCCACGCCCACCGCGTCGCACCTGGACATCGTCTTGCACGAGGCCACCCACAACTTTGGCCCCACCAGCGCTTGGCGGGTGGATGACAAGCGTCCACCTGCGATCTTTGGCGGACCCACAGCGGCCATTTTGGAAGAGTTGAAGGCACAGACCGGTTCGTTTGTTCTCTTGGACTTTCTGCGACAACACGGCCACCTCACCGACAAACAATACCGAGAAGGGTGCATGAGCAGTGTGGCCTGGGCGTTCTCCCACATCGCCCGCGGACTCGTGAGCCCCAGTGGCCAACCGCGTGTCTACAGCCAATTGGCCGCCATTCATGTGCACGCGTTAATGGAGGCGGGTGCCCTGCAGTTTATCGACGAAGGCGAGGGAGCGGACAAGGGCCGTTTTACGCTGGACTTTGCCAAGATCTCCGAGGTCATGTCGAAAATGATGCACGACGTGGGGAGCATCAAAGCCCGGGGGGACCGTGCCGCCGCCGAAGCGCTGATCAAGCGCGGTACGGACGCGGCTGCCCAGGTCACCATTCATGCCGACATCATCACCGAGCGCGTTCGACGACACCCCAAGATGAGCTTGGTGTACAAGATCCGTTATCGATAAAATCGCGGTTAGTAGGTGTAGAGCAAGCGCAAGCGGACGCTGTACATCTCGTTCACCCGATCGTTTCCAAACCCGGGTTTCAAGTCGGTACGAGCGTAGGCAAAGACCACTTTGGCGGTGGCCTGAGGCACCACAATCGGATGTTTCACCGACGCAAAAACCTGTTGATGGACAAAGCGGCCCACCTTGCCGGACTGGTCGTTGCGTTGTCGATCTTCTTGGATGGTGTGGTTGTAGCCCAACCCGATGGACGCGGAAGCCACGCCCATGTTTAGAAATCCGCCGAGGCTCAGGGTGTCGACGCTGCCTTTTTCATCGACCTTGCCAAAGGGATCGATCTTGTCCACCAGTCCGTACGCGCCGTTGACTCCCAGCTGGATGGGAAGCGCCACGCCGGGATCGTCAAAGAAGAACTGGAGGCTCCCGCCGAAACCGCGTTGCTCCACTTCCTGCAACTTGCCTTCTTCTTGGTTTTTCTGCTGGCGCCACTCGCCGGCGATCTTGAGCTTCACCATGCCGAAATCCAGAATGCCCGCAGGACGGACGCCAATGCTGTTGAAGCCCAGGTCGTTGCCAAAGACCGTGCCGACCTCAAAACGTAAGTAGTCGGTGGGATAGAGGTGCAACGCCGCCTGCCCAAACCCGTTCTGGCGGTAAAACGCGTAGTTCACTTCGTAGATATCGGGACCGCCAAAGGCGCCCAAATCCTCCAAAGTGTCCCGCTCCAAACCCTGTCCTTTGTGGTAGACCTCCCAGCCCTCGTAGCGTCCAATCTGGAGATCCCACAAGTCCCACATGCCAATCTTGAGCCAGGCGTCGTCCGTGTCGATGTGCTCTTCCCCATGGATCTCATCCACATGGGCCAAGAACTCGGCGCTGGCCCTCACGAAGAACGACCCCGAACTGTAGGTGGGGGTAACCCGCAGCATAAAGCGGCCCTGCTGCAGCCAAAACTCCACGTCCTTTTCGCTGTCCAACGCCTTCAGGCTCTTTTCGTATCCCGTGTCGATGTAGAGATCACCTGAGAAGCGCAGATCGGTCTCGCGATGGGTCGACTGCAACCCGTGGCGAATGAACGAAATGGCGGCTGTCTCCGATCCCAAGACCCGCTCCGTCTCCAGCGACACGCCCTCGCGTTCGGAGGGGGACGATTTCGGCGGCTCCGTTTGGGCCCGTGCCTGGGGTGACCCCAGCACCAACGCGGCCGCGAACGTCGCGTACAACACGGATCGAATCATGGGCAAATCTCCCACGCATGGAGAGGAATGGTCATGTCGTCGTCGCCCACCTCTACAGAGCGATTCTGAAACTCGTCGTTGGGATAGGGATCGCAGGTGTCCGGCAACGCCTCCACCAGGCCATTCCAACCGTCCGTGGTGTACTTGTACTGATAGGAGCCCGGGAGCAGCGGCACCGTCGTCGACCAGATCCCGTCGGCGCCCTCGGCGAGGGGTTCACAGTGGCCGCACCAACCGTTGAAGATGCCTTGCAGGTACACCCCGCCCGTCGTGTCGACACCCGTCATATCCACCTGGAACGTCACTTGCGCCGCCTGCGGTGTCGGCTCTCCGTCACCGGGGCATCCACCGAAATAATGAATCGGCGTCTCGATGTCGTCCTCTCCCACAACCACGTAGCGATTGTCCTGGCCGTCTTGTGGAACCAGATCGCACGCGACCGGGACGGTCTCCTGCAACCCGTTCCAACCGTTGATCGTGTATTTGTACTGGTAGGTTCCCGGCTCCATAGTGCGCGACCGAGTCCACACACCGTCGCCGTCCGCGTCCATCAAGGGCTCACACAGGCCGCACCAATTGTTGAATTCGGCTTGGAGGTACACACCACCCGTTTTGGAGGCCAAATAGACGGGATCAAACCCCGCCATATCCACTTGAAAGATCACGGTCGCCGGTCCCGACGGTGTCACCGTCTCCGGCTTGGGTGCGACGGTTTCGGTCGTCGATGTGTCTTCCACCACATCGGGCGAAGGTTCCTCGTCCACGAGCACGGGTGGATCCGCCTCGGTGGCGAGAACACCCTCATCCCCCACCCAGAACGCGCCGCTCAGGGGCAGATCCCGGGCGTTGGCCCCTACGTGGATTCCATGTTTGACCGCCTCGACC
>CAUZBV010000217.1:0-6274 GCA_963578115.1 Myxococcales bacterium | reverse complement strand
GCGACCTGGACGCTGTCTTCGTGTGTTTGCCCAACTATCTCGCCGCGCGGGCAACCATCGCAGGGCTGGAACGTGGGCTGCATGTGTTTTGTGAAAAGCCCCCAGGGCGAGACTTGGATGATATCGCCGCGGTCATGCGGACACACGATGAGTACCCGGACGCCGTGTTGATGTACGGATTCAACCACCGATACCATGGTTCCATTCAGCGGGCTCTTTCGATTGTCCAGTCGGGGCAATTGGGGCCCATCCTTTCGCTCAATGGTGTCTACACCAAGACGGAAATGGCGGGGTGGCGCACCGACCGTCGCCAGGCCGGCGGTGGGATCTTGCTCGACCAGGGTGTGCACATGCTGGACTTGTTTCGTCTCTTCGCCGGGGATTTCCAGCGCTGCCAGAGCCGTATCCGGTCCTGGGGCGACCATCCAGTGGAAGATGACGCGTGGGCGATGTTGGAAACGTCCTCGGGGGTTGTGGCCACGCTTCATTCGTCTGCCACCGCGCAGCAGCATCGCTTCCAGTTGGACATTGCGCTTGAGCGAGGCGAAATCATGCTCAGCGGCATTTTGTCCGGGAGCATGCGTTATGCACCCGAGCGTATTGTCGTCAATGGCGCGGTGACGTTGGATGAAGAGTTTACAGAGGACCTCTCGTTTTCTATGGAAACGGACCAGTTCATCACCGCCGCGTTGTCACCGCAGGACGTGTCTACGGACGCATCTCATCAGGCCTATGCGGCGATGGCGTTGGTCTATCGCATCTATTGTGCAGACGAGACATGGAAAAATACGTACGATCTATGTACAGAACCACGGGAGCAACCGGTTTGAATCGGATCGAAGAGCTGTTCCAGCAGGCGGGGTCCCCGGCAGAATTCGCCCGGGGCTACTTTGTCTATCTGGGGACTCTGCTGGACCGCATTGATGAGCACGCGCTGGGCCAAGTGGTCGAGGTCTTGATGGAGGCCCGTGCGAAGGGACAATATATCTACGTCATGGGCAACGGTGGCAGCGCGGCAACAGCCACCCACTTTGCCAACGATCTGGCCATCTGCACACGAGCGGGCGCGTTGCCTTTTCTTGCCCAGAGTTGCACCGACAACGTCCCGGCCCTGACCAGCATCAGCAACGACTTTGGCTTCGAGGAAGTGTTTTTCAAGCAGTTGGAGCATCGGGTGAATCGGGGCGATGTGGTGATCGCCATCTCCGCGTCGGGCAATTCAGAGAACATTCTGAAGGCCGTGGACTATGCCAACTCATGTGATTGCGTCACGGTTGGGTTCACGGGATTCGACGGTGGTCATCTGCGGGAGAGGGCTCGTATTGCCGTGCACGTCCCGTCGGGTCCGGGGGAGTATGGTCCCGTGGAGGACCTGCACATGATTTTTGACCATGTGATCGCCAACTACTTGATGTTGCTCTGCCGAGCGGAACGTTGAGTGAAAGACAAGACCCCCATCGCCGTGTGCTCCCGCTCGTTTTCGCAGCATGCGGAGCTCCGTCAGATGCTGCTTCAACGCTATGAACACGTTCGGTTTAATGATGCAGGTCGCCGTTTAGGTGGGGAGACCCTCGTGGCGTTCTTGGCGGGCGTTGAGAAGGCGATCGTTGCATTGGAGCCGATTGATGACGCTCTGCTTACCCAGCTGCCGCAGCTACGACGAATCGCCAAGTTCGGGGTGGGACTGGACACCATCGATACAGCGGCGTTGGCCCGACATGATGTGACGCTAGGCTGGGAAGGTGGCGTGAACAAAAGGGCTGTGGCGGAGGTGGTGATTGCACAGAGCATCAACTTGCTTCGTGGTATCCACACGTCCAACGCGGAGGTCCGGTCGGGGGGCTGGCGGGCCGTCCAAGGACGCGAATTGTCGTCTCTTTGTCTGGGCGTTCTCGGTTGTGGGCACATTGGCAAAGAGGTCATTCGACTCTTGCAGCCCTTCGGCACGCGCGTATTGGCCCACGACATTCGATCGTTTCCCACATTCTACGACCAACACCGGGTGACCGCTGTGTCGTTGGATGGGCTGCTGCAGCAATCCGATATCGTCAGCATTCATGTACCGCTGGATGACACGACGCGCGGCATGATGGACGAACATCGTCTCCAACAAATGCGTCTCGGGGCCTTTCTGATCAACACGGCTCGGGGAGGCATTGTGGACGAGATCGCCTTGGCAATGTGCCTGGAATCGGGCGCTATCGCCGGTGCGGCCTTCGATGTCTTTGCGCAGGAGCCGCCTGTGGCCAGCCGATTGCTGGCGTTGCCGAATTTTGTAGCCACGGCGCACCTTGGGGGTAGCTCGATTGAGGCGATTCGGGCGATGGGTTGTGCGGCGATTGATGGGCTCAAGGGGTAGGGTGGACACCGCGTTAAAAGCCGCTGTTTCGATCGTCGCCCAAAAGGATTCGGGGCGTTTCCGGCAACACGTGTTTTCAGAGCTGGCGGGCCGGCGCGTGACGATCCGTTGGGTCCGGGGCTTGCACCGCATCTTGGGCAATGGCGTTCTGTCCACACTCTTGGTCTGCCTCTATGGGGTTCATTCCTATTTAAGTGTGCCGCGACTCTCGGGTACCGTTCCGATCGTGGGCGTGTGCGCCTACCGAAATGAACACCGCCAATTCGAATATGTGCGGCGATGTTTACGAGGCCTTGCGTTGGGGTTGTTCAGGCTGTCCAAATGGCGTCCCTTCAATCCATGGCATGGTCTTGTGTTCGCGGGCAGACTCCGTCACTGGGGATTGATGGGTCGCTGTTATCGCCTAATCGCCAGCCACAACGCAGAAGGCGACTTTCTCGTGGCCTGTCGCGTGGCGAGCACGGTGGGGTTTTACTTGCGATTTAAGACGCTCTTGAAGGAGTGTGAGCCCAAAGCTGTCTTGGTCTCTAGTGATTCGAATCCATACGCGATGGGGTTGGTGTACGCCGCCCGCCAAGCGGGTCTGAAGACCATCTACATCAACCATGGCCACAGTCCTGCCCAGCCTCCGGTTTTGGATTTTGACCTCTCCATTCTCGACGGGGAGGCGCTCTTGGATGTCTATCGGGCGGTGGGTGAGGTTCGTGGCGATGTGGTGTTCAAGGGCGTGGAAGGCATCTATCGCGAACTGGACCTGGGTAAACTGGAGACAAGTCGCCCCACGGTGGGTATTTTCACGTCCCTGGTGATGGACTGGGATCGCTTTCGAGATCTCGTGCAGTCGGTGCGAGAGCAGCTCAATCCGGAACAGATCTTGATTCGCTTTCATCCCAACAAGGTGATCCGAGAGTGGGCGGCTGTCCGATGGGCGGCCCAACAGCCCGACGTGCGTGTGTCCATGGGGGAGAAGGTGCTGCTCCATGACGCCAAGGCCTGTGACGTCGTCCTCGCCGGCAACAGCAGTTGTCATTTGAGCTTGCTTCGTTACGGTGTGCCCACGTTTTATGTGGCGGGGGTGGACCAGGTGCCTCACGACTTCTACCGATTCCTGGAGCTCGGCATTGTGCCGGCTTTCGAGCGAATGGAGACGGTCGATCTTCCGAAACTGGCCACGTTCTATGCGGACCCCCAATGGTCGGAGCGATTCACGTTCTTTGACGCGGGCTACCCCGGCAAGGACCTGTCGGTGCGTGTCGGCGATGCGGTCTTGGGGGTGGTCGATGTCTGAGCCCATGAACGATCTGATCGCACTCCTGATCATCAAAGAGCACAGCGAACGTGTGCCGGACAAGAATTTCCGAATGTTGGGTGGACGCCCCTTGTTCATGTGGATCGTCGACACCTTGTTGGGCATGCCGATCATTGATCGCGTGATCATCAACACGGACGCTGGTGATCGCCTCACGTCCATGGGGCTGCCCAAGGACCGCCGCTTGGTTATCCAAGGGCGGTCACCTGCGTTGTGTGGCGATCCGGTGACGGCCAACGCTCTGGTCCACGAACAGTTGGAGCACTATCCGGCCAAACGCTATGTGATGACCCACGTTACGAGTCCTTTTCTGGAAGCCGCAACGATTGAACGCGCGCTGTCCGCCTACGATGCCGCTGTGGCGGATGGTTCCGGAGACTCGCTCTTTGGTGTCACGCGGCACCAAGCTCGCTTTTATGCGCAAGACGGTGCACCCATCGGTCACGAGCCGTCGAGCCTCCTTCCTACCCAAGCCTTGGCGGGCCTTTACGAGGAAAACTCGGCGATCTACGTCTTCTCGCGGGAGAGCTTCTTGGCGTCTGGATCACGGATCGGGGAGCACCCGATCCTCTTCGAGACCCCCAAAGAACAATCGTTGGACATCGATGATGCGTGCGATTGGTGGTTGGCAGAGTGTATCGCCGAAAAGGCTCTTGACCGCTGAGGCTCAGGATTGAATCACGGTGTCGTGCAAGGCGCACATGGCCTCTTGGAGGTCGCTGTCAGCGACCACAAACGTCAGGTTGATCTTGCTGGAACCCATGGAAATCATCTCGATATTGATCCCCGCATCGCCCATGGCGGTGAAGATCTTCGCGGCGGTCCCCGGGTTTTCTCGGAGCCCTTGGCCGACTGCACAGATCAGCGTGTGACCCTCGTTGAGGACCACGTGAGCGACCTCAGCCAAGTCCTTGGCGGCTTCTTGCACACCCTCTCGATAGCGACTCTCGATGGTCATGCAGACCGAAACCTCGCTGGTCGCGATGGCATCCACCGACACTTGATATCGGTGCAGCACTTCAAACACGCGCGATAAATAGCCTTCGGCGTCCAACATGCGGGTGGACTCAATGGTGAGCACGAAGTTGTTTTTCTTGGCGGCCAGGCCCACGATAGCGCGTCTGGTTGTTCGAGACCCGCCCACAATCCGTGTGCCGGGATGAGCGGGTTCGAATGTGTTGAGCACACGGACGGGGATCCCCGACTTCACGGCGGGTTCGATCGTCTTGGGATGCAGCACTTTTGCCCCGAAAAACGCCAACTCAGCGGCCTCTTCAAACGAGAGCTCATCCAGCGAAAACGCCGACGGCACAATTCGGGGATCGGCGCTGTAAATACCGGAGACATCGGTCCATATCTGGATCTCGTCCGCCTGAAGAGCGCGCCCCAAGATCGCGGCGGTATAGTCCGAACCGCCCCGTCCCAAGGTGGTTCGTTCACCCGTGGTCGTCGCTCCAAGAAAACCGGTGACCACAGGAACAGAGTCTCCGTATTGGCATCGGAGTTTGACCTGTTCATAGGTGTCGTCCAACACGCCGCCTTCCCCGTGGCAGGCGTCCGTAACGATGCCCGCATCCCAGCCGGTGAGGGGATGCGCGGCCACGCCGATGGACGACAGATGGGCTGCGACAATGCGGGAACTCAGGACTTCCCCGTGGCTCAGAATGAAGTCTTGTGAACGCGATGTGAGCTCCCGGAGGAGATGAACACCGTGTAGAAAGGACTCGAGCTCGTCGAGCGGTTCCAAGAGAGTGTCGTGGTCCAATCCGAGTCCAGCACATAGGTCTTCGTGGCGAGCACGAATGATGGCCACGGTCTCATGGGGCTCAATGATTCCCTGCTGCGCGCCATTGGCTGCCTCGAGGAGGGTGTCTGTGATGCCACTGAGGGCGGAAACCACCACAACAGGTTCGCGGTCCTTGGCCGCACTCACGACCCGACCCACATGCCGAATGGCGTCGGCTGTGCCGACTGAGGAACCCCCAAACTTCATGACGATCATGTTGGTCTCTCCGAGTTTACTTGGACTGAACGAGCTTCTCGACGAACGCTTTTGTCGTGGGGACCTCGTTCTTGTCAAAGCCGACAATGCGGTGCTGGATGACGCCTTTTCGGTCGACGATGAATGAGGTGGGCATGGCGGCGATGTCAAACATGCCCATGGTTTTGGCGTCTGGATCCAACGCGATGGTGTAATTCGGCTCGTACTTGGCCGCAAAATCGATGTCGAGCTTGCTGTTCTTGTCGACGCCAATGGCCACCACTTGGAATCCTTTGGGGCCGAACTCGCTCTGCCACAGTTTGAGCTCGGGCAACTCTCGTTTACAGCTGCCGCACCAATACGCAAAGAACGTGACGTACGTAACTTTTCCGCGCCAGTCCTTGGGGCCAATTTTCGTGCCTTCCGTGGTCTCCACCTCGAAGTCGGGAATGAGTTTCCCCACAACATCTGCCGGGTTGGCGGCCAACTCGTTTGCGTCGGTGGTCGCGTTTTTCACCATGGCGTTGGCACAGCACCGGAACCCGGTGGTGTTGTTGCGATTGCCGGGACCAAACATGGCTCCACGTCGATTGCAGGCGGCCCCTTCGCCGCTGCCGAAATGACC
>CAUZBV010000216.1:0-6279 GCA_963578115.1 Myxococcales bacterium | reverse complement strand
GGGGCAGTCGATGGTCTGGGCGGCGCACGTGCCGTCCTGACAAGCGTCGCTGGTGGTGCAGGCGCTGTCGTCATCACAGGGGGACCCGTTGTCTGCCGTGGAGAGGGTGCATCCAAAATCGGGGTCGCAGATGGACACAAGGCAGGCCTCTGTGACCAAATCGCAGCCCACGGTTTGGCCTTTGCCGCATACACCGCTGTCGCAGGACGTTTCGCTTGTGCACGCGTTGTCGTCGTCGCACACGATCCCGTCTTGCGCTGCTGTGGTAACACAGCCGATCGCAGGCTCACACGATTCAACCGTGCAAGCATTGTTGTCGTCCAGACAAACAACGGGCTCTCCCGGAACGCAGGTAAATCCCTGGCAGGCATCGCCCGCGGAACAGACATTGCCGTCGTCGCATGGGGCTCCATTGCCGAGAGGCTTGTATTCGCACTCACCAGTGGTCGCCTTGCACGTGGCCACGGAGCAGGGATTGCCGGTGGGTGGACACGTGACGGCGGTCGGCGAACAGATCCCCGACTGGCACGTGGATGTCTTTGTGCATGGGTTCTGGTCATCACAGCCCACACCGTCATCCAAACCGATGGAAATGCACCCACTTGTTGAGACACAACCCTCCGCCGTGCAGGGATTGCCGTCGTCTTCGCACTCGACGGGCCCGCCCACGCAGAACCCGCTGAGGCACACATCGCTCTGTGTGCACAGATCGGCGTCATCGCAGGGAACCAGGCCTTCGGAGGGTGATGAAATGCAGTCGCCCGTGCTCTCTTCGCAGAGAATGGTCGTGCAGGGATCCCCGCTGGCTTCACAGGGTGAGTCGCCGCCCGTGCAGATCCCGTCTGTGCATTGCTCCTGGACTGTGCATGGATTGCTGTCATCACAAGGGGTATCGTCGATGTGGTTGGTGACCTCGCACTGGCCGGTTTCCGCGTCACATGTGACCGAGACACAGGGGCCATCCAAGTGCGCACAGACGGAGGCACCTCCCGCGCAGGCACCGGCGACACAACCATCCTCGGTCGTACATGGGTTGTCATCATCGCATGCAGTCCCATCCGTCTGCGGGGTGGTCACACACTGGCCCGAGGAGGGCGCGCACGCAGCGATGGTGCAGGGGTCTCCGTCCTCGGGGCACGGGGTCGGCGTGCCGGTGCAGTCTCCTTCAAGACATCGGTCATTGACGGTGCAAAGGTTGTCGTCGTCGCAGGTTGTGAAGTTGGCCAGCAGCGATGTCATACACAGTCCTGTTCCGGCCTGACATGTGGTCTCGGTGCAGGGGTTGCCGTCGTGGTCGCATGATGGTGTTACCCCTGTGCACGTGCCGCTCTGGCACTCGGCGGTGACAAAACAGGCATCCACCGGCGCACAGGCGGTCCCATTCGAGGTCAGCGTTTCTTCACAGGTTCCCGTGTCTGGGCTGCATTCGCTGGTGAGGCAAGGGCCTGTGGGACATTCCATGGGTATGGAGTCCACCGTACACTGGCCGAAACTACCGCACCGAGCCCTTCCGTTGCAGAGATTTCCATCATCCAAGTGGACACAGTCGGCATCGACTAGACACGGGTCCGGCACCTTGTTGTCGCTGCCGCAGCCACCCATGAGTACGAGCGCAATGACGCACCCGTACAGCGGTGGAATCCATTGGGTCGTGCGTTTTTGGTGTGGGTGGTTCGGCGACATGGTGTCCGTCGATTGCCTGTTTGCGTTTCGTTTGCCAAATGCCACGAAACGGTACTGCTGCGACCGTATACCGACAGTGCGTTGACCGCAAGGATGCTCTCTGATAACCCCAACAACCATGAGTGAACGACACGACCCAATGGCGACCCAGCGATTCCCCTTTGCCGAGCTTGACCAGAAGTGGCAGACCTACTGGGAGGAGCACAAGACCTTTCAGGCTGTCGATTTTTCGGACAAACCCAAATATTATGTCCTCGACATGTTTCCCTATCCGTCCGGAGCGGGTCTGCATGTGGGTCATCCCGAGGGATACACGGCCACCGACATCATGGCCCGATACAAGTGGGCGAACGGATTCAACGTGTTGCACCCAATGGGGTTTGACGCCTTTGGTCTGCCGGCCGAGCAATATGCGTTGGAAACGGGCACCCATCCGGCCGTCACCACGGCCAAGAATGTGGACACGTTCCGCCGCCAGCTCAAGTCCTTTGGCTTTGCCATCGACTGGGATCGGGAGGTCAACACCACCGACACGGGCTATTACAAGTGGACCCAGTGGATCTTTTTGCAGCTGTTCAAAGAGGGTTTGGCGTTCCAGGACGACGCGCCGGTAAACTGGTGTCCGGCGTTGGGCACGGTGCTCGCCAACGAAGAGGTCATCGACGGCAAGTCCGAGCGCGGTGGCCATCCGGTGATGCGCAAGTCCATGCGCCAATGGGTTTTGAAGATCACCGAATACGCCGACCGGCTCCTTCAGGATCTCGAGACGGTGGACTGGCCCGAGGGCACGCTGGCCATGCAGCGCAACTGGATTGGCCGCTCCACGGGCGCCAACGTGACCTTTGCGGTGGACGACCAAGATGCCACGATTGAGGTCTATACGACGCGGCCCGACACCCTCTTTGGCGCCACGTACATGGTGTTGTCTCCGGAGCACGCGCTGCTGGCCGACCTGACCGCCGACGATCAAAAAGACGCGGTGGACGCGTACGTCATAGCCGCGGCCAGCAAGAGCGATCTGGAGCGGACGGATTTGGCCAAAGAGAAGACCGGCGTGTTCACCGGTGCCTACGCCATCAACCCTGTAAATGACGCACGCATCCCCATCTGGGTGGCGGACTATGTGTTGGTCAGTTACGGCACCGGCGCCATCATGGCCGTGCCGGGCCACGACACCCGGGATCTGGAGTTTGCCCAGACCTTCGATATCCCCATCGTCGAGGTGGTGGATAATCCCGACGGCGACAACATCGGCTTTACGGGCGACGGGACGGCCATCAACTCGGGCTCTTTTGATGGGCTGACGACGGCCGAGTTTAAGAAGGCGATCATTGTACAGCTCGAAGATCAGGGCGTGGGGAGCGGCGCGGTCAACTACCGACTGCGCGATTGGCTCTTCAGCCGCCAGCGCTATTGGGGCGAACCCTTCCCCTTGACCCTGTCCGCAGACGGCACGCCGCACGCGGTGGACGAGAGCGAATTGCCCGTTCTCTTGCCCGAGGTGGAGAAATACCATCCCAACGAGCGCGGTGATCCCCCCCTGGCCAACGCCGACGCGGACTGGCTCAACGTCACCGATCCCGAGACGGGTGAGAAACGGACGCGCGAGACCAACACCATGCCCCAATGGGCCGGATCCTGTTGGTACTATCTGCGCTACATCGATCCCCACAACACGGAAGCGGGCTGGGATGCGGAAAAAGAGAAGTATTGGATGCCCGTCGATCTCTATGTGGGCGGCTCCGAACACGCGGTGTTGCACCTGCTCTACGCACGTTTTTGGCACAAAGTGCTCTACGATTTGGGCCATGTCTCGACGCCCGAGCCCTTCACGAAGTTGGTGCACCAGGGCATGATTCTGGGCGAAGACAACGTCAAGATGTCGAAATCCCGGGGCAACGTGGTCAACCCCGATGACGTGCTGGTCGTTTACGGCTCCGACGCCTTCCGGGTCTACGAGATGTTCATGGGCCCCATCGAAGAGGTGAAACCCTGGTCCACCGCCGGGCTCAAAGGGACCAAGCGCTTCTTGGATCGGGTCTGGACGCTATACCACCGGGAAATCACCGACGAAGCGGCCCCGGACGCGCTGCGCCGAAAGACCCACAAGACCATCCGCAAGGTGACCGACGACATCGAGCGCATGCGTTTCAACACGTCGATTAGCGCCATGATGGAGCTGGTCAACGACGCCTACAAACTGCCGAATTTCCCACGGGAAGTCGCCGAGCCTTTGTGTCAGCTGCTTGCTCCGTTGGCACCGCACCTGTGCGAGGAGCTGTGGGGCATGCTCGGGCACGAACCGTCGGTGGCCATGGCCCCGTGGCCGAGCTTCGACGAGGCCCTGTGCGTGGACGATCTGATCACCTATCCGGTGCAGATCAAAGGCAAGGTCCGCGGTCAATTTCAAGCGCCGCCCGACGCCTCCAAAGAGGAGCTGGAAGCCCTGGCCCTGGCCGTGGAGAACGTCCAACGCCACCTGGAAGGCCAGACCATCCGTAAGGTGGTCGTGGTCCCGGGACGCTTGGTGTCGATCGTGATCTAGGGTGCGTGCTCGTAGCCGGTGACGGTGATCCGACCGTACATGTGTACGTTGCTATTGTACCCATCGCCTTCCAGCGTAATCTTGGTAATGCGTCCCGTCATGTTGGGATGGGGGGTCAACTGAATGGTGATCAGGGTCGTATAATCGTTGGGGCAGTTAATCCAACCGCTGGCTGGTGTGGCGTAGTAATAACCTCCGTCGGCGTAATCGATGCGATAGCGCCACTGCGCTTTGTATGTGGAGTTTTGATTGTACGAATAGTTGCAGTCGTACTCGAATCTTACCTCGGTGGGCGTGATGTGGTTTCCAGTGGTGATGGGCGAAAAACTGACGATTTCCGTCATGGATGTACTGCTCTTGGTCCCCGCGGCCTGTCGTCCAATGAAGGGTTTGCACGCGGTGAGACCGGTTGGTGCCGTTTCAAACCCGGTGACGGTGATGCGTCCGTACATTTGCACGCTGCTATTGTACCCATCGCCTTCGAGAGCGATTTTGGTGATGGAACCACGGCAGGGGTCGTAGGGTGGAATATTCACTTCGAACAATTTTGTATAATCGTTTGGACAGTTAATCCAACCGCTGGATGGTGTGGCGTAATACTGTGATCCGTCGGCATAATCGATGCGATAACGCCATTGCGCCTTGTACGTGGAGTTTTGATTGTACGAATAGTTGCAGTCGTATTCGAATTTCAACTCGGTGGGCGTGAGGTGGTTTCCAATCAAGATGGGCGTAAAGGCGGCGATTTCTGTCATGGATGTACTGCTCTTGCTCCCCGTAGCCTGTCGTCCGAAGAAGGGGTTGGAACCGATGGACGTTCCGCCGGACACGTCGCCTGCGGCCGCGTAGTCCTGGGCCTGGACCCAGCTTTGGGTGGCATAGCCTTTGGCTTCAACCCAACTCTCGGAGGCCAGGTCGGCGAGGGCTACGGAGGTTAGATAGCCTTTGGCGTTCACCCAGTTTTCGGTGGCGTATCCGTACAGGCTGGATGTGGTCAGGTAATCCGCTTGGATGGTACTGATGATCCCGGTGTTGGCGACCACGTCGGTGGCGCTGGCGTACTCCGCAGCGGCCACCCCACCCAAGGTGTTGGCGTCTCTGGCCACTTGGGCAAAAGGCACGCTGGCCACTCGGATCCGTGGGGTCATCTCCGCATCGCCGCCCACGGCCACACCCAAATGAAGCTGATCATAGACGTAGGCCGTTGCTGGGATCAGATTGCCTGGATCGATCCCGAGCAACGCGTGGAAGCGTCCCTGTGTGACCGTGGTCGCGAGAGTATCGGTCCAAAGGACTTCCTCGGAGCTTTCGGTGGGATAAAACGCAAAGGTCACATCCACCGTGCCGGTGAAACTCCCGCCGCTGGTGTTGAGCTGGCCGCTGAAATGCAGGGCGGTGGGGGGCACGTCGGCCCAGGCGGTACCGACCGACAGGAGCACCATGACCAGAGTGGGCGCTAGGATCTGGTTTCTCATACTCTCCCGAGTCCATCTGTGAAGCGCATGGGCCTACGGTTCGAAACCACCCACCAAATTGTAATTGGTCGAGGACAGGGGCTCGGTCGAGACCCAGCCGGGCATGACAGCGGACATTGTATAATTGTCCGAGGACATACTGGTGGATCCACCGGGCGTGAAGTCGTAATTCTCCATGCCCTGCAGGATGAGGCATTGGCCCTCCTGGCAAGCGAGGCCGGTGCAGGGGAGACTACAGCCGCCACAGTTGTCCATGTCGGTGGCGATATTCTGTTCACAATCGTTGGTGTTTGCGTCGCAGTCATCCCAGCCGTCCTCGCAATCGCAGGTGTGGCTGCCGGGCAAGTTAGTACACACGGTGTTGGCGGTATCGCACTGGTTGCCACTGCCTTCACCAATGCACTCGTCGTCGTCCGCGCAGGTATCGGTGTAAACTTGCGCACCAGCGTCCCAGCCGATGGTGCCGTTCCATCCGGAATCACACGTGCACGTACCGGCGCCACCCGTGGAGTGTGTGGGACATGCGACGGCTGTGCAGTTTCCGTCATAACCCTGGGTTCCCGAGCTCCAGGTGAT
>CAUZBV010000215.1:0-6298 GCA_963578115.1 Myxococcales bacterium | reverse complement strand
ATCGGTGGGATGCAGAGACTTCTGGACATGGATCGCTTGTGAAATGTGGCCCCGTTCCTCGGCGTTTAGCCGGTCGAGCACACGTCTCGTAAACGCGCGGACCGTACTGGCCCTGCGCCAATACAGTTGCATACACTCTTCGACCGACGCGTACCCCAACACATTCGCCAACGCGGGTTGATGTTCGAAACGTAGTCGGTCGGTTTTCCAGCCCACGATGCCATGCAACGCGTTCCGAAAGCGCAGCAAGGTTTGATATGCCTCGTGCAAGTCAGCAAGTTCGATACCCGTCAAACCACAGTCTTTCAACGTCGCGCGGCCCACGATCTGCGCGGCCCATAACACGCCCTGATAATCGCGCAAGCCACCCTCACCACACTTGATGTCCGGTTCGAGCAGGTAGACCGTATCGCCGAAGCGATGATGGCGACCCGCCCGCTCGGTAAACACATCCTCCAATAAGGGTTCTCGACGCGGTCCGTACACCTTCCGGTCCAACGAATCGCCCAGGGCCCCAAAAAGATCGGCATCACCGACCAACAAACGCCGGTCCAATAAACTCATCGCTGTCTTGTGATCATCTCTGGCCAACGTCACGGTTTCGCGCGCGGTTCGCGTGGCGTACCCCAAATGGAATCCATGGTCCCACCATTGATACAAACAGGCTTCCACAAAGGCGCTGTATGTGTCCGGCTTCTTGGGCACCAAGAATTGAATGTCTACGTCACTGGCAGGACACATCTCTCGACGGCCGTACCCACCCAACGCCATCAACGCCCAGGGACCGGGCGCTACGGGTGCATTGGACAGCGTTTCGCACAACAAGTGGTCCACAGCATCGGAGAGCAACGTCAGGGACTCGGATCCGTCCGCCAGACGCTCCCGTGCCTGTTGAACGCTTAAGACGAGAGTTTCTTTTGCCACTTATGAAGCATGTTGAGGGCTTCCAGGGGGCTGGTGCGATTGAGATCCACACGTCCCAAGGCATCCTCGATGGGAGACCGGGTAGAGACGGGGGGTGCAGCACGAAACAAACCCAGCTGCTCCGCGGCCGATGGTTCGCCGGTTGAGCGTGTCGGCTTGGACGTCATGTCGCGCATCTCGAAATCGGCCAATCGTTCACGTGCTCGCTCCAATATCGATTCGGGCAGCCCCGCCAACCGACCGACTTGAATGCCATACGAACGATTCGTCGCCCCTTCCTGGAGTTTTCGAAGAAAGACAATTTCATCGTTCCATTCCCGCACAGCCACATGCATATTCGTCACGTGTTTGAGCGAACGAGAGAGCTCGGTCAGCTCATGATAGTGTGTGGCAAAGAGCGTACGAGCACCCACGTTGTCGTGGATGTGTTCAGTGACAGCCCACGCGATGCTTACGCCATCATAGGTGCTGGTTCCACGACCGATTTCATCGAGAATGATCAAGGAGCGATTCGTCGCATTGCGCACAATGTCCGCCGTTTCGCTCATCTCGACCATGAATGTCGATTGTCCTCGCGAAAGATCATCGCTCGCGCCCACCCGGGTGAAGATCCGATCGACGAGCCCGATCGTCGCCTCCGATGCCGGCACAAAGGAGCCGATCTGAGCCATCAACGCGATGATGGCCACTTGCCTCATGACCGTCGACTTGCCCGACATATTGGGACCGGTGATCAATATCACACGCGCACTGTCGGCATCCACCATGACGTCGTTGGGAACAAATGATCCGGCGTCCATCGACTGTTCCACGACCGGATGCCTGGACTCAATCAGTTCAATTCGGCAATGGTCTTCGGACAATGTGGGCTTCACGTACCCGCAGCGGTAGGCGACCTCGGCCAAGGAACACAACACATCCAGATTGGCGACCCGGCCCGCCGAGCGCAAAATCCGAGGCGCCTGCTCGCGCAAGCCATCACGCAACATGTCAAACAACTGGGTTTCTCGACCGACGCGGCGCTCTTCGGCAGAGAGTACCTTTGTCTCATATTCCTTGAGCTCTACCGTGTAATAGCGCTCACCGTTGGCCAGTGTCTGTTTCCGAATGTAATCGTCCGGAACGTTGCCTAGATTGGCTCGAGTGACCTCGAGATAGTACCCAAACACACGGTTGTATCGCACTTTCAAGGAACCAATCCCCGTGCGCACACGCTCACTGACTTCGTACTGAAGCATCCAGTCTTTTCCCGATCGGGCGAGATGGACGAATTCGTCGAGTTCGTCATCACACCCGTCGCGGATCAGTCGTCCCTCCGTGGCAGACTGGGCGGGATCATCGGCCAACGTCGCGACGAGCTGCTCATGGATGTCACTCAGGGGATCCAAGTTTTCCGCCAACTGCTTTAATCGCGTGGCGCTCAGGCCCGCCATCTCGGACCGAAGCGTACCCAAGTCTTGCAAGGAGCGCCGCAAATTCGCCAAGTCTCGTGGGGCGGCCACCCCCGCCATCACCCGTCCGCCCAATCGTTCGATGTCATAGACGTTGGAGAGCAAGGAGCGGAGCATTTCGCGCACCAAGGTATTGTCCTTGAGTTCCGAAACGGCATCTAGGCGCTCCTGTATCGGTCGTATGGCGCGCAAGGGACGCTGCAACCACCGACGCAATTGGCGCGCCCCCATCGCGGTGCACGTACGATCGAGCAAACCGAGCAACGAACCCTGACGCCGACCCCCAATAAGCGTTTGTACAATCTCCAGATTGCGAAAGCTCGTCTCTTCAATGACCAAGTGATCGTCGAGCGAATACGTGTCGATTGAACCCAACATGACATCACCCGCCGGGCGGGTCCGATCCAAATAGTTTCCAATGGCACCCACAGCCTTTTGGATCTCGTCAGACAACGTCGCACAATCTTTGACGACACGATGTCTCGGATCGAATTCAGCGACGGCCCATTCGGAACAGATGCCACCGCAACGCAAAACCGCCTGGTGTATTCGTTCTTCCGATGCGGGCGGAAGCAGCACCTCCCGGGCCTCGACACGCCCCAGTTCACTCACGACACCATTGAGATCGGTGGCGAGTGTGGCGCGAAATTCCCCCGTCGTGATGTCAGTGTACGCGATTCCATAGCCGGACAACCCGGACCAAACCGCACACAGATAATTGTTTCGACTGGGCTCCAACGCAATGTCGTCCATCACAACCCCAGGCGTAACCACCCGTGTGACAGCCCGTTTCACGATGCCCTTGGCCTGTTTTGGATCTTCCACTTGATCACAAACGGCGACCTTGTAGCCCAAATCGAGCAAACGCTGGACATACACCTGCAATTGATGATGCGGCACACCGGCCATGGGCATGCCGTCTTCTTTGTTTTTGTCGCGGCTGGTCAGCGCAAGCTCAAGCACCCGGGACGCCTCCACAGCATCGTCACCGAAGAGCTCGTAGAAGTCGCCCATCCGAAAGAAGAGCATGGCATCTGGATGAGCGGATTTTGCTTCCGTCCATTGCTGCATCATCGGTGTGAGCTTGGCACCCGTTGGCTGGGTCATAGCCATGGCTTAACACACCCCCGTCGACCTTGACAAGCGCTGGGATGGGAACGACGCATTCCGCCGACAGAAGAGGGACGAAGATGTTGTGATAAGAGGATGTAAAATGGAACAGAAAACAGACTAGGAGTCGTCAGAGTCCTCCGAATCCGAGTCGTCTTCGTCGTCTGAGTCACAGGGATCGAGGGGCTGAGGGCTGCCATGGCCCGTTTCTTCGTTGGACGGCGCGTCTGCCTCTCCGGGGAGACCCTCCCCTTCCAACTCTTCTTCAGTCCAACAAGCGGTGTCGTCGTCATCCACTGCCTTGTCATTCGTTCCTGTAGGATTGTCCTCGTTCTTGGTGGGGTGGTCTGCGTCGTCCGCCTTGCCCTTCGAGTGCACGGATTTTTCTTCAGGGGCTTCGTCATCACCGGCTACGTACCCTTGGTAAAACTCGATTTCGATGGGATCGTGCATGCGAGGATCCATGGGGTCGCCGACCTCTTCAGGGCCTCCCATGACGCAACTACTCAGCAGTACAACCCCCGCCAAGGGGGCAACGCACATTCTGAACTGCTCAAAGGGTCTGTAGACCATAAGGGCCTCCTATAACCAGCCTTTCTGCCGGTATTCCTTTATCTTTTGTGAAAGCCGGGGACGCTTCATGTTGAGCAACTCCGCCGCTTTCGTAATGTTTCCATCCGTCTGCACGAGGGCACGCTTGATATAGCGCAACTCCATCTCTCGTTTGGCTTCGGCCAGATCGAATCCACCGCCAATGACCTCATCCTCCGTCAGTCCACTGGCCGCCGGCTCCGCCCTTTCACTCTCGTGGTCCTCACGCGTCTCCTTCAAGGAGGTGTAATGAAGCAAATCATGAGCGGTAATGGCGTCGCCTTCCGCAAAGAAAATCACACTTCGAAGAACATTCTCCAACTCGCGCACGTTGCCCGGCCACTTGTGAACCCCCAACAAAGCAATCGCATCGGCAGCCAACACAAAAGCGTGCCCATGCTTTTCCTTCAGGTCCGCCAGAATGTGCTCGGCCAACAACCCAATGTCGTCGCCTCGTTCGCGCAAGGCAGGCAGCGTGATGGCCAGCCCTTTGACGCGGAAATACAAGTCCTGTCGGAATGTCCCTTCCTCCACCATGGCATCCAGATCGCGGTTGGTCGCACAAATGACCCGCACATCCACTATCATGGGTTGGCGACCACCCACACGACGGATCTCGCCTTCCTGAAGGGCGCGCAGCAGGCTCACTTGCATCTTGGGGCTGATGTCACCAATTTCATCCAAAAAGAGCGTCCCGCCATGTGCCTGTTCAAATGCACCGACTTTGCGAGTGACGGCGCCGGTGAACGAACCTTTTTCGTGGCCAAACAACTCGCTTTCCAAAAGAGAATCGACAAAAGCCGCCGAGTTCACTCGAACAAAAGGTTTGTTTGCCCGATGAGAGGCGCTGAAAATGGCCTTGGCAACCAATTCCTTGCCAGTACCCGACTCGCCCGTAAGCAAAATGGTCGCATCGGCCGAAGCAATGCGGTCGATCATGTTGTAGAGCGCGCGCATCTCGGGCGAACGCCCCACCATACCGTGACAACTTCTAGGCTCGGTGTCGACAGGCGACGAAACACTTTTGGGAGTGGTTGTCTGTGGGACATTCGGCGTCTTGTCAGGCGGCACCAATACGTCCTGGGCTTGGCGGACCAGTGGGAGTTCGTCAAAGGCCTCAAGGTGCTCTTTCGGAATGGATTTGCGCCATTTCTCCAGCAAATCCCTCACTTCACTGAGTCGTTGTGTCGCCGGTCGTCCCGCTTCACGCTCGATCAACGCCAACACCAGCGACGCTTCGACCACACCGCTCGGTTGAGCCAACTCTTCGAGGACAAGCGCCGCTCGTTGCGCCAACTCTTCGGCGTTTCCGGGATTCTTGCCGGCCTGCAGTCGCGCACGAAGGATCCAACCCCGCGCCGTCGCTTCTCGGTGTCCACATGCTTCCAACGACTCAAGATGCTGAATGGTGGTCGCCGTGTCGTCGGCAGCCAGCGCGCACTGGGCAAGCGCCAAGTGGGCTTCGGCCAGCTCGTGGTGATGGCCTTGACTCTCCAAAGCGGTCGCAGCCCTCGTCAGGTGAGCCTGTGCCTTCTCGGACTGTCCATCCAAGAGGTCAACCTGGCCCAAACGAAGCGCGTTGAACGCCGCGAGATAGTTTAACCCGTTTTCTTCCGAAAGGGTCAGACTGTGTTGAAAGAGTCGGCGAGCTTTCCAGGCTCCCCCAATGGACAAGTACACATCGCCCAGGGAGTTGATGGCACCCGCCAGATTCGCACGTTTCCCGAGCCGTTCAAAGACATCGATGGCCTGCTCGAACATGGCGATCGCCAAGGCTGTCCGTTGATTGTATTCGTAGGCAATTCCCAAATTGTGTCGACAAACCGCCGCTTCAAAATAGCGGCCGCACCCTTCGAACAACCCCAAGGCCTCCTGGATTTGACGTGCAGACTGGCTGTAATGACCGGTCCTCATGTCCACCAACCCCACGTTGTGCAAGGCGGTGGCTCGGAGTCCAGTGTCCGTGACCCGTTGACTGTCATCGTGAACGTTCTGATAGATCGTACGCGCTTCCTCATAGGAAGCACGCCAAAATGCGATCTTCCCCTGCGTGTGATAGAGCGATCGTGTGGTCATCTCATCGATCGGATCCGACGTATTCAGCGCATTCGTACACAAGCGCTCGGCCTCTTCCAGTTCGCCCTGGCGAACCAGTACATCCGCCCACTCTCGCAACACAACGCTGCGAATCGACGTGGGTACATCCTTGGACTCAAACAAGG
>CAUZBV010000214.1:0-6309 GCA_963578115.1 Myxococcales bacterium | reverse complement strand
TGGGTGTTACCCGAACCAGGAAACCACGTTCGCTGAACCATGTGCCCATGTGTTCTTTGGCGTCGTTGACCGAGTCAACATAGGAGTACAAGTACTCCAAGTCCTCGAGGGCAGCCGTGGCCGCGATCTGTCCAAGGACGTTCACACTCTTTGGATTGTAGACCCTTCGCACGTCTTCGATGATTTCTTCAGGAGCGATCAGGTAGCCGATTCGGAGGCCGGCGATCCCAAAGCTCTTGGAGAAGGTTCGAGTGATCACCACGTTGGGGTACGTCTCTACCAATTGGATCGCAGAGGTATTCGCAAACTCGAAGTAGGCTTCGTCCACCACCACCACCGCCTGGGGGGCGGCCCGCGCGATTCGCGCAATCAACGCCGGCGGATACACCAACCCAGTCGGGTTGCTGGGGCTGACCAGGTACACCATCTTCGTTCGCACAGAGAGCGATTGCATGATCGCGTCCACGTCCAACTCGAATGGGTCTCGCCCATAGACTTGGAGTATGTGTGCTCCACGCGCGCCTGCGTATACGAGGAAATGGGTGTAGGTCGGTGAAGGCACAACCACTTCGTCATTGGGACCGATGTAGGTCTGGCACAAGAGGTCCAGAGCGGCGTCCGATCCCGCTGTCACGAGGAGGTTCGACGCGTCGATATTCGTGTACTCCTCCAGCTTCTTGGTGAGGTCGCGTGCCCGTTGATCGGGGTACCAGTTGAGGTGGTGTGTATTGTTCAGAAACGCCGTGATCCGTTCCAGCACAAGCGGAGACGGCGGTATGGTGGACTCATTCCAGTCGAGCTTCATCGGTTCCGGGGAGGCGTGTGGGTCAATGCGGTCCAACGACGATACGCACCGATACGGTTGTACCCGGCGCACGAAGGGCGCTGGCGTGGGTACGCGCATTCCATTTCGAATCCGATTTCGTTCTGGTTTCCAGGGAACCACGAGACCTCCAAAATACCGCTAGCGTGCCGTGGAGCGGCGCTAGCCTGTCACTGGACTGGGGTCCTGTCAAGGAACCCATCCATTCGACGGGCTACTCCTGCAAGCTTCATGCCGATTCTACTGGTGTCAACATTCGCCAGTGGCTTTGACTACAGTGACGCGATCGGAGAGCTCAGGGGAGGGGGCGTAGTGTGACAGAAACGCGGTGCGTGGTCCGTTTCCGAAGAATTTCGATCTCGACGGTTTCACCGGTCCGATGGTTGTCCAAGAGACGGAAGAGGTCCTTTTGGTTCTGAATGGGTTCGCCATCCATGCCGATGATCGCGTCGCCGGCAACAAAGCGTCCATCACGACCTTCGCTGCTTGGGCGCAACCCAGCCCGGGCAGCAGCGCTGTTGGGCACCACACTCCAAAAGAGAACGCCCGGAATGTTGTGCATCTGACCGACTTTGTCGGACAAGAGCTTGATTCCAAGCCCGGAGCGGAGCGGTTTGCCATACTGGATGAGTTGGGGAGTAATTCGAGTGACCGTGTCCACCGGGACGGCGAACCCCACGCCCGCATAGGTGCCCGTTGGGCTCAGGAGTTGGGTGTTCACACCGATCAATCGTCCGCTGCTGTCCAGCAAGGGACCGCCTGAGTTGCCCGGATTGATGGCGGCGTCGGTCTGAATCACTCCCTGAATGGGGCGATTGGTCACCGAATCGATCTCCCGATCCAATCCGCTGATGACGCCCGTGGTGAGGGTGTGATCCAGACCAAATGGATTGCCGATGACGAACACCGATTGCCCCACCTGGAGGTCGGAGGACCGCCCCAAGGGAATGGGCGCGAGCTTGCCTTTGGGGGCGTCAATTTTGAGCACTGCCAGATCTTTGTGGGGCGCCGTACCCACGACTGTCGCTCGATATGTCTCTTTATCGGCGAAGCGAACGAGGGCAGTGGCCGCGTTTTGGATGACGTGGAAATTGGTCACAATGTGGCCTTCGTTGTCCCACACAAAACCGGATCCGGAACCTTGGGGTATCTCCGAAATGCGCAGAGTGTAGGCGTTTCGTCGAACGGTCACGCTGGTAATGTTCACCACACTCGGAGCGGCCTCTTTAAACAGGCGAATTGTGGCTTGTTCATCATCGGGTATAGGCACATTGGGGTCGGCAACGGCGTCGAGAATACGCCAGACAACCACCGCCGAGACGACGAGCACCCCAATAATGAGGCTGATACGGTACAGTTTGACGCTGGGGGACGGCATGAGCAGAGTTCCTTTCATCGCACGAAGAGAGCATAGAAGTGCCGTGAGATGACGTCAATGTGCGAGCGTCTTGGGGGGGGCGAACAACGAGCGCTCGCTAGGGTTCAATATGCCATGTCAGTTCCCGATCGTCGTTCACTAGAAGACGTCGATACCAACTCAGGGTGGTGTCTGGCCCCCTTGCGTGTATTTCCACCCATCCCAGATCTCGAAACGCCATGACTTGTTCCGATTGGGCAGCGACCGTGCCAGCGACAGCTCCGTTGATGTGGATGGTGAGGGGGACGGGCAACGCGTTGATGACGCGAAGTTGAGCGGGTCCGGCGGGGGCCTCTACGGCGTAGGTGCGGTCGGGTTGGATACGAAGGTGTTGCCGAAAGGTCTCATGTGTGCGCACACCGGTCATCTCCAACAAGTGCCCCCCGAGAGGCAGGGATATGGTGACTCTTTTGTGAGCAGCCAAGGTTTGGTGTGTCTCCCCATCCACAGCGATTCGGATGGCCTCATCGCGGCGATTGTCCACGACGACATGGCCCTGGGCAGGATGCACTTCCCAGACCTCGGTTCGCCCATCCACCAAATGCGAGGTGGTTTCATAGACCGTATGTGTCCACCGTCCCAGCGCGACCAGTTTGTGTTCACCTGGGGAAAAGGGGCCAAAGACACGTTCACTGTCTCGCACTACGTACCCGAGGGTGGCTCCGTCGATGCGAAGATCCAGCACTTCTGCGGTGTGATTCACAATACGAAGGGTTCCCTGAGCCGGTTGCAGGACCCACGAGGCGGCCAGCTGATGCCGAACCATTAATGTCGCCATGATGGCTCGGCTGGTCACCGTCGACACGGCCACCATGTGATGAGGGCCGGCGCGCAGCCGTAACACATGGCGTTTGCCCGGAGGGACTGTGATGGTTACGATCTTGTCGATGATGATTTGCTGAGGAGTCGACGTGCGGTTAAGCACCATCACGCTGCCTTCCAGTGGCTGTACCTCCCACGTGGTGGCGGCGGCCTCGAAGACCACCAGTCGATGTTGATAGCTTTGGTCGCTGGTTCGTCCAATGAAATGCAGCAAGCGATTTCCCGCGGTAATGGTGTAGGTCGTGCTTACGTTGGGGGCAAGGGATTCTCCTTGGTGTCGGAGTCCGGGCGGCGCGATCAGAACCTCATCGGTTTGGTTGACGACCGTGACAGTCCCCGTGGCCGATTCCACATTCCAACCGGTGGTTTGCGCGGCTGGAATATCGAGGGTAGAGGCAATGGTTTTCCCACTCAAGGTTCCTGCGGCTTCAACGAGTCGGCGTCCTGGGGACACTTGGGTAAAGATGATCTCCTTCCCGCTGGCAACCCGGCCAAGAGGTTGTCTGTCTACGTACACCATCACTTCTTCGGGTGTTCTGTTTTTCACGTGAAAGCGTGCGATTGGCTGTGTGATTTCCCAACGAGTGCTGCGATGCGGAGAGATGCGTACAAGGCGCTTCTGCAGGTGATGTGACACCGTGCCGTATATGCTGACGGCCTGTTGGCCGGCCGGGAGCGCATCGAGTATCGTGGACCCGCCTGGCGGAACGATGGCCAGCGTTGTCTCGCCGAGGTGTACTTCCACGGCTTCGACCAAGTGGTTGGTGAGCCAGAGGGTCCCTCGATCTTCACGGAGGGTCCACTGCGTTTCATGTCCTGTGGCAATCGCCAAGGTGGTCCGCCAGTGGCCGCTCTGATCTGGAAGGATGGCTTCAAAGGAATGTACGCCCAGGGGTAGGTCGGTGAGGGTGTGATCTTTGTGGGCTTCTAGGTCCATCAGCGCTTTCCCATCCATGGAGAGGGTCAATGTGTGCGCGCTCTGATTCCGAACCAACAATGTGCCCAAGGTTGCGCGAAGATCCCATGTGAGGTGCGTGGCAGAGGTATCCGACAAATGCACTGTTCGGCGGTGAACACGCGCCGTTTGTTCCCCGATGGCGGTCAATGATCGTACGCCCGCCAAGAGTTGGCCTACTGTTTGAGTACGCTGGTCCGGCACGGTCGTCTTTTCCAATCCGTCGATGAGAATCCGAACCGCTTCGCCCGTTTGATTGATGATGTCGACGCTGCCGGTGGGCAACGCGAGCGTGATCGCCTGTTCTTGATTACCAACCACCGGAACGGTCAGTGTTTGCGTGGATCGACTCCCGGGAATGGTGATCTGCAAGAGGTGATCGCGCGCGGGCAAGTCCCGCGCGTGGATGGTGGTTCCTGGGAGGATCTGTCGTTCTTCTCGGTCGCCGATTCGAAGGTGCACCGTGTTGTGGAAGGGATTGGTCACGCGGAGGGAACCCAGCGCGGGCGGTTCGGGCAAGGCATCACCCTCATCGGCTCCGGGTAGGAGGGTGCACCGGCAGACTTGGCCACCGATGCATTCGATGGATGATTTCTGTTGGGTGAGCCTCGTAAATCGGGCTTCAATTTGGTGGCTTCCGGGTCGAATGGCGCGGAATTGTCCCCGCTGCCCAGCGGAGACCTCGCCCAGCCACCACCCATCCATGGACACAATGGTGTCGTCCGCTGTCCGGTTAACAACCTCAAGAATCGCGAGGGGCGGTCCCGTCTTGACGTCGGGTCGGGTGGTGCCGCAGCCGATCACGCCCAAGCAGAGGATGGAGAGGAGTCCAAAGCGCATGGTCGGCATTGAAGCACGGGCTGCATCGGGTCACAAGAAGCGGAAGGGCAGGACGGCGAAATTCGTCCTAGACGCCCACCACAAAACCATTCAAAAAACCGGTTCCACTGTCGGTTCGGAATCGACTATACTACGGTGCATCGAGGTCCAAATGTCTGGAATGAGAACGGAGAACAGCGTGCGCTGGTTATCAGTCCGAGTGTTAATTGCCCTGGTATTTGTATGGATAATGGCCTGTCAGGAGACCGCGTCGACGCCAGCGTCACCGGTCGATGCGGGACCGGTCGACACCATGGTTCCCGATATTGGACCGGATGTGGTGCCCGATGAAGGCCCACCGGTGGACACGATCGAGCCCACCGACGAAGGACCCGTAGACATTGCTCCCCAAGATGTAGGACCCGCGGATGTGGGACCGGTCGCGTGCGATCCGCCCCTCCAGCTGGAGCCCCTCGAGCCGGTGACGGCCACCTATAGTACCGTGCTGTTTGTGCCATCTGGGGGGACGGGAGCCTATCGCTTTGAGCTGGTCGAGAACCCGTCGGGTGCCATTTTGAACGAATTGACCGGTATTTATCTGTCCGGTCCGACTGGAGACACGACCGACACCATCCAACTGACGGACGTGGGCTGCATCGGCAGCGTAGAGGCGACCATTACGGTGGTATCGGATCCCGAGTTGGTGCCGGGCATGCTGTCGATTCCGCCCCAAACCTGTGTGGATTTTCAGGTGGTGGGTGGTAGCGGTCAATTTGAATACAAGCTTATCGCTGCAGAGCCTGTGGGCACGCTCACACCCACGGGACATTACACCGCCGGGGAAGGGGAGGGGACCGACATCGTCTATGTGCGCGATGTGCTGACCGATCGCTCGGACGAGACCACCATCACGATTCAATCGGGTACCGAGCTCGCGCCGACTACGGACCGCTTGGCGTTGCCCTTGGGAGCGGCCTTCCCCCTGCCGGTCGCGTTAGGAAGTGGTCACTTTGAGGTGGCGGTAGAGGGTGACGCTGTCGAATACGACAGCGAGGCAGGTACTCTGTTGGCCATCGCTACGGGCGCTTCGACGGTGACGGTCACCGACACGATTATCGGTTGTGGCGGCGATGACGGGCAAAGCCTGCTGAGCGTGACGATCCCCGTGGACGTGGTCTCGGCGCTGGATGTTCCGACCGCCCATCAGGCGGTGGGCGGAACGATTCAAGTGCACGGTCCCGGCGATCTGAACGGCGACGGGTTTCCGGACGTAGTGGTCGGATGGCAAGACAGCAACTGGGCCGGCGCACGCAGTGGCGCAGTGATGGTGTACGCGGGCAGCGCCGACGGCTTGGGCGACGGCCCCGCCCAGATCATTGCCCAGGACAATGGTCCATTGAGCAACCGTGATCGGGATTCGGCCCGGCGGCTGTTGGTGAGCGACTTGGACGGGGACGGCCAGAAGGATCTGGC
>CAUZBV010000213.1:0-6309 GCA_963578115.1 Myxococcales bacterium | reverse complement strand
CCCTTCGAGGTCAGCGTTCGGATGGCGGAATCTCTACCCAAGGGCGAGCTGGTTAAGATTCGAGGCGGAAGTCACACCGCCCCCCTGGAGCAGCCGCAACTGATGGAGCTCGTTCTGGAAGACTGGCTACGCCGTCATGATTTCATGGCGAAGCCGAAGACGCCTGTTAGGAAGGCCGTAAGATCGAGAAGAAGGTCTCCCGGTCGTGTGAAAAAGCCCGGTTCCTAGTCGTCGTAGAACATGGTGTCGACTCGGCCCAAGATGGTGTCGATAATTTGCTCGTCGGACGCGGTCAACTCCAAAAAGTTTACTCCGACACCAGGAACTGCGTGAGGAGTTTCCGCGTCGTGTTCGCGGACCCACCGAACTTCGCATTTGCACTCGAACTGTCTGTCCACTCCCGGAACCGAGAATGACAACTGGAATGTCGTACCGAGCGGAAGGGTTTGGTACGTCGCGATGAACAAACCCCCCGTCGAAATATTCTCGCTGAATCCGGTGAAGAATTGATGGCCCGACTGACCGGACACTTCTACTTTTAGGTCGTGTCGTGTCGCAATCCGCCGATTTGCTGGGTCGGTGGCATCGTTGGATTCAGGGTTCACGTCCATTTCAGTGGTCCTTTCGTCGGAAGGTACTGGATCATTGTCCTCAGATTGAAAGGGTGTACCGAGAACCGCCTGGGCGTCAAGGTTTGACTCGGCGGGAGATGAGATGGTGTCGAAAATACTCATGCTTACAGGGATCGGCAGAACGCTCCAGAAGCTTTAGGTTTCGGGGAAAAAATGGGATGTGCGGTGCATAACCCTTGTGCTCATGACGTGGGTCGTGTCATCTTGGATGTGCGGTATATGCGTGAATTTACAGTCGTAAGTTGGAATGTCCGCTACTTTAGCCACCACACGGGGGGGGTCTTCAGTACGGATCGGAATGTTCGCTTGGCCGCCCAAGCCGTGGGGGCATTGCGCCCACAACCCGATTTCATTGCATTGCAGGAGATCGACAACGTGGGGATTCGGACCGCATTGGGCCGCACGTTGCGTCGTCGCCAAGGCCAGCCGGCGCCGCAGCTGGATCGCTTCGTCTCGTGCCTCAACGAAGCGTGTACTTCACAGGGGGGAACGCCCTACGCGGTGTTGTTTTTTCCCGCGCATGGGCATAACGGACGTGGGCACCTCATGTCCAGCGGACTCACCGTTTTGTACCGGAGCCAATTTTCAGTGGCCGATCACAATGCCCCAAGCCCCTATGATATCACCTGTCGGCGTTTGAAGCGCTGGGGGAAACTCAAGCAAACGCGAATTTGTGCCTGGGCCCGATTTGAATTGGGAGGCGGGAATCAACTCAATCTCTTTAATACGCATGTCAGTTTACCGGCGTTCTTGGAACGGTCGCCTGACCATGCGCACGGGCGCTTTGGGGAAGCCGTCAATCAACTCCAAGAGGTTGAGCGACTGTTGACGTATGTGAATTCCAGGCGGGACGATCTTCCTACCTTGCTGGTCGGTGACTTCAACGCGGCTCCGGACTCCAGCGTCTATCGTCGGTTGGTGGACGGGACCGAATTTCGAGATGCCCACGCGCATCATCTGGGTGTCCCGGGGCGGGATATGAACGGGCGGCCGTCGGCGGGGCTTTTCCGGATGCGTTATCGGCTCGATCATCTATTTTGTACGCAGGATGTGTACTTCACCAGTTTTTCTGAAACGTTGCGGCATGGTGAAAATCATCGATGGAAAGGGCTGAGCGATCATACGCCGGTGATCGGTCGCTTTGCGCTGGGGTCGGCTCCGGCCCTTGGCGATGTGGTCTAGCTCGTAAGAGCGCGGTCGCCTTCTCTGAGGGCCACTTGAGCGGCTTCCGCGGCTTCTTTTTCCAACTCTGCGATCTCCTCTTCATCGACCATGCCTCGAAGCTGACCCAGATGGCCCAGAACGGATCGGCTCATCGGAGATTCAAAAACGGTCCAGATCTCATACGCAAAGAGAAAGCATCGGAGCGCATCGTGCCACTCACGTTGTGCCATGGCGACCTCACCCAACTGTTTGAGCGAGGCCGCTTTGCCGAAATAGTCCTTAAACTCGTCTTCCAATGCGATGGCTTTTTCGTAGTACACCCCCGCGTCGTCGTGGTGTGCCATCAACAAGTGAACGTTGCCCAAATGGTGAAAGGTCGTCGCAAGCCCCACTCTGTCATTGATCGATTCTTTGAGTTCACGGGACATATTGTGCCACTTGAGGGCTTCTTGAAAGTCACCGCTGCGTTCATGCAAACGGCCCAAGTGGTGGTATGCGCGGCTGAGGCCCAGATCGTCGTCGGCCTTCTCCACCACCTCAGCGGACTCTCGGTACATTTCTGCAGCGCGCGCAAATTCCCCTTGTTCTTCGGCGATCATGCCAAGGCGTCGCAAGCCGGCCGACACTTTCTTGTGGTTGCCTAGTTCGTCATCGATCTCCAATGCACTTTGGAATTGACGTGCGGCTTTGTCTCGATCGCCGCAAAGATACGAGAGATGGCCAAGTTTCGCGAAGCACTCGGCTGTTTTGTTGGCGTCGTGGGCGTTTCGCCATGTGTCCACCGCAGCACGCAACCACGCCCGCGCCTCGGTCACATCACCGCGACGTTCCGCCAGTGTCCCGAGAAGTTCATAAGCGAGCGCCATTTCACGCCCTTCACCGTGTTCCTTAAAGACCCGAGCCGCCTTAATCGCCGCTTTCCGGGCCTCCTCAAGCTGACCTTCCGTCGACCACCCAAGCGCCTTTCTCATGCTGTTTTTGGCCGCTTCTACGTCTACCCCGCCGCCCGGCATATTCGGCAGCTGATCGGCACGCGCTCTACTGCGTGCCACTTTCTTGAGTTCTTCCGCGCTTTGAGCGGCCTCCCGGTCTTGCTTGGCCACGGGCCATGCCACGTATTGCCCTTTTTGTGCCCATATGGACGGGAGGTACTTGACGAGCCGGGGTACGGAGCTCTCGTGGATTAACAACACCATCCGTCCTTTCCCGGGTTGGCTGATCTCGGAAGCCAGGTCATCCACGCCTTCATAAAATGGGCCGGCCGTGTAGTCCGTTGGAAAGAGCGGCATATTGGTGACGAGGTGCATGTCGTTTTGGCTCGTCGTCTGCTCCTCGGCGATTCGAAAGACGTCTCTCATGGTCTCGAGCTCACCGCAGTCGATCTCGTGCCACACAATGGGGCCCTCGAACTCGGAGATGGCTCGCATGGTGGCCGCGGCATGTTCGAGTGCCGTGGGTCCTGAGCAGCGTACAAAATATGCCCCGCCCACGTTCTGTTCGCGGGCACTAAACGATCCCCTCATGATCTTTTCGGCCTGCTCCATGTCTTCCTCTCAACACCTATGGTTTCGGTGACTTGGCTTGCCATGAAACCCGTATTCCCACCACCGTCAGGTCGATTGTACCCTGCCCGACGTCCTCTTGCCAGGGAAGAGCGGATCCCGTACGCTGAGCCCCATGAAACGGGCGCTCATCGGCTTGGTGTTGGCAACGGTCTTGTTGGGCAGTGGTGGCGTTCTTGCCCAAGATGTTCTCAGGGATAGCCAGCAGTTGATTGAGCAGGGGCAGTTTGATGAAGCCTTGCGCTTGTTGTTGCCGGAATATGCCGCCGCTCCGACGGCAAAATTGGCCTTCACAATCGCGCGGGCATACGACGCCGGCACGGAGGTGTCTTATGCCCTTCGTTTTTACACGAAATCGTTGCACATCAAGACGCGGAAGGGACGATTGTCGAGGGCCGAAAAACGTCGGATCCGTCAACGGATCAGAGCGCTCAAGAAACAAGCAGCGAAGGCGCCATCCGTAGAGACGGCGACCCTATCGGTTTTGGCCAATGCGAGTCAGGCGCTGGTGGTCTTGGATGGGCGTCCCATTGGGGTGACCCCCTTGACGGGCTTGCTCGTCTCGCCCGGAGACCATGTGATTCGGGTCCAGCGAGATGGATACGGTGAATGGGTGTCCCGCTTTACCGTCGGCGTTGGCCAGTCGTTACAACTGCGCGCACAGCTCCCGACGGTGTCGGCCGGCGTGCTCGTGCAAACCATACCGGCAGGGGCCAATGCGTCGATCAAGGGCGGCCCCTCTTGCGTCACCCCGTGCTTGTTGCCAGTGGGGGCGGGCACTTTCGAGCTCACCGTGTCTCGGGAGGGGTACAACACGGTCTTGCATCAAGTCCGACGTGAGACGGGTGCTTATAGCCAGCTGCCAGTGATACGCCTTCCCAAAGAAGGGGGGGATTCACAGATCTCTTTGCTCTACGAGGAGGCCGGTGCCATCGTTTTGCTGGATGGTCGCATGGTCGGCCAAACACCGCTCGCTACGCCGATTCCCGTGCAAGCGGGTCGTCATCAAATCGCCGTGCAACGAAATGGGTACACATCCTGGCAAACGACCGTGGAAATTGCCACAGGCCAGGTGTTGGTGTTGCAGGTCGACTTGCAGCCTTTGTATGGCACGTCTACCGGAGGAAGCGCGTCGTCGGCATCCACACTGTCGGTGGAGAACAATGAGGAAAGCGGGGGTGCGTACCGAACGTGGGCTTGGGTGTCCATGGGAGTGGGCAGCGCGTTGTTCCTGGGCGGCGGTGGGCTGATCGGCCATGCGCTCTACAACAAGCAACAGTTGACGGGCGCAGCGCGCATGAAAATCGACGATCCCAAGTATGCGACGAAGCTCTATGTTCTGGGGATCACACAAGCAGACGCCGTGTATTTTCGGGATTTGTCCGGGGTCGAGTGGATTGCAGGCATCGCGTCGGCCGGCGTGGGGTTGGCGGGTGTTGTGACCGGGCTGGTCCTTTACTTTCTTGATGCGGACCCGGAAAATGCGGTATCGCAATCCTTGTCCGTCGAACCCATGTTGTGGCCAGACGGTTCCGGCGCCATGACGACCATACGATTCTAGGGGGCCCTAATGACGCATTCGTGCGAACGAAAACAACGAGGACGATTCGGTCGCATGATGTGGCTGGGGTTGCTTTTTGCATCGCTCGCGTTCATGGGCCCGGTCAGCTGTCTGGATTTCGGGGTAGAGAACGAGACCTTCATTTGTCGTTCGGAAGCGGAGTGCGCCGAAGGTTATACGTGCCTGCGCGGCCCCGGGGGGCACTGTATATGCAAGCCCTATGGGTCCTCTGCCGATCCTGGTTGGGCCGATCCCAATTGCCTCGATGTGCAGACCCAGTAGTCTCCACCTATTTCTTTTCTCGAAAATACTCCGTTGCGCTACCATCCAAGCGTCTCTTTTCGTATAATCGTTTCCGGTGCAAGGAACAGGTCAACGAGGGCTTCAGTGGATCGGACTGTCCATACTTTTGTGGGCGGTGGGGTGCGGTAGTCCGTCTGCTCCCGGTGTAGCGAGCCCTGTGCCCACGGATTGGGGCGTGAATCAGCCGAGTCCAGATGGTCAAGAGCACCAAGACAACTCCGGCATTGGTGAGGACGGATCGGTGTTCCCCGATGTGGTGGAACCCGGGGAGTTTGGTTGGCCGTGCGCGGTCAATGCCGATTGTGTGAGCGGATGGTGCGTGCCCACCCCGAACGGAAGTGTTTGCAGCGACTTTTGTATTACCAGTTGTCCCAAGGAGGGATGGGCGTGCAAGCTGGTGGTGGTCAACGCGGACACGTCCTACATCTGTTTGCCAACCTTCGCGTATCTTTGTGATCCATGTGACCCAGATGACCCCCTGTCTTGCGCAGCCGGCGTTGGAGATTTTGGGGACCTGTGCCTGCCCTATGGGGAGGTAGAAGGCTATTTTTGCGGCGGGGGCTGCTCCGGCGAGGTGGTCTGTCCGGAGGGGTATGGCTGTGAGGAGGTGGAATACCCGCCGGGATCGGGGCAGCTTAAGCGTCAATGCGTCCCTGTGTCGGGACAGTGCACGTGTTCGGACACGGCCATCCAGAAGAATTCATCGACGGTTTGCAGTCGAATCAATGCGCTCGGAACGTGCGAGGGCCTGCGTGAATGCAATATCGAGGGGCTCACTGACTGCAGCGCGGCCGAGCCGGTGACCGAGGCGTGCAATGAGCTCGACGACGATTGTGACGGGAACGTCGATGAAGCGGACGCGGATGGCTGCGTCACCTATTATCAGGATGTCGACAACGACGGCTATGGCGTGGACGACAATCCCCACTGCCTGTGTGGGCCTGAGGGGCTACATTCGGCGGTATCTTCGGGGGATTGTGCACCCGAAACCCCCACCGTTTATCCCAACGCGTTGGAATACTGCAACGAAGTGGATGACGACTGTGACGACACCATCGACGAAGCGGGTGCGGTGGGGTGTCAGCAC
>CAUZBV010000212.1:0-6343 GCA_963578115.1 Myxococcales bacterium | reverse complement strand
AGTTGAGCCGGTTTCCCGATCATGGCCCGCACGAGGTTCATCTTACTCTTGTCCACACCCGGCAGTTGAACATCGATATCCGAATCACCCGCCCGGCGAACATCCGGTTCAACCAAACCAAACGCATCCACGCGTTTGCGGATGGTGTCCATGGTCTGGCTCATGATCTCTTTCTTCCGCAAGTCGACTTCGGCGTATTTCATTTGGAGTGACAGCGTGCTCGATGAGGTATCTGCGAGCATGAAGCGGGGATCGATGTTCTCGACGAAGTCATTGTCAATCTTGTTGATTATGCTGGTGATTTCGTCGGAGAACATGAGCTGAACCGTCGAAAAGTCGACACGAGCCATAGTGACCATGCCGCGATACTTCTTGTATTCTTCGCTTGTGATGGCATCGGGATCGTCTGTTTTGCCCAAATGTTCAGCGATGATTCGATCGCGAAACAGGCCAGCGACTTTCCATGTGTTGTCTCCGATGGCGGTCTTGTGGTCGACCGTGTATCGAAGCTCCAAACCACCCTGCAGGTCGAGCCCATAGCTCAAACGCTTGTCGAAGGGCCACCATGACGGCATGATGTTTGGACCAATGAATGTCGGCAGGATGTAGACAATGGCAAGCAGGACCAATGCTATGGTGCTGATCGCCTTCCAGTTACGCTTTTTCTCCATGAGATTCTTTCGCTCTTGCTACGAACTCTTGTCGTTGTCTTCGGTCTTCTCGTCTTTCTTCTCGTCTTTCTTCTCGTCTTTCTTCTCGTCTTTCTTCTCGTCTTTCTTGGGCGTAGCCAGGGGACCCGCGATGTTGGCGCGGACGACCTTTATCTTTGTGTTCTTGTCGACTTCGAGCACCACGGCGCCGGTGCTGTCATCAAACTCACTAATGCGTCCAATGATGCCGCCCTGTGTGACGACCATGGATCCCTTTGATAGCCCACCAACAAACGCTTGATGGTCTTTTTGCTTCTTCGATTGGGGGCGGATGATAAAGAACCAAAAGATGCCGAAGAACACCAGGATGAAGATCATGTCCATCCCACCGCACGGATTCGTCGCTCTCTTCTTCTGGTTGGCAGCGCCTCCTTGGCCATTGGTGCCATCCCCTTCCCCCGCGCCAACGGATTCGCCATCGTTTGATAAGCTGTCGCCACCCAGCGGGTCCACTTCGGCAAAGAAACCGATCAATGAAATGGGGCTGCCTGTCGACACCACTGGGGAAATCGCCCATGACTGTGCAGCGACGGGTGTGGTGGCAAAACAAAGAACAAATGTTGCTGAGAGTAGCCTGGTCATGACATCCATACTGATGAGCCCTGCGGCCCCGTGTAACTCATTGAAATTCCTTGGCATCTTGGGCCGTCATTGACGGTCGGAAGCTCGAAGGCAAGCTGGAATACCACGGGACCTTCGGTCGGTCAACTGGATTCGCGGGCGCGTAAGTGAGTGACTCTTCGTCTGTGGGGCCATCAGGACGGCAGGGATTGTCGCTCTGTGTGAACGACCTTGGAAAACGCGGCGAAACGGTTCTCAATGATGGCGGCACGTGCTTCCCGCATGAGCTCAATGTAGAACGCCAAGTTGTGGGTGGTGATCGCCACGTGGGCGAGGATCTCTCCCGCCTTAAAAAGGTGGCGTAGATAGGCTCTGGAAAAGCGGGTACAGGTCGGGCAAGAGCAGTTGGAGTCCAGCGGTACATCGGCGTCGGTGTGTACGGCGTTCTTGATGTTGATGTCGCCTTTCCAAGTAAAGGCCATGCCGTTCCGGCCATGGCGTGTGGGCATGACGCAATCGAACATGTCCACGCCCAAGCCGATGCATGTGATGAGGTTCTCTGGCGTTCCCACACCCATGAGGTAGCGCGGACGGTCGGTAGGAAGCTGTTTGGCCGTGAATTCGCATAGTTCGTAGAGCAGTTCGGTGGGTTCGCCCACCGACAGACCGCCAATGGAATACCCATCGGCGGGCAGTTGGGTCAGCTCGCCCACGTGCTCTGTCCGGAGGCTCGGCACCATACCGCCCTGAACGATGGCGAAGAGGGCTCCCTTTGTGCGGGCCTTCAAGGACCGCTTCGCCCAGTCAGTGGTTCGGCGCATGGCTTCCACGACCGTCTTTTCGGGACAGGGGTAGGGGGCGCAAACGTCGAGGGGCATCATGATGTTGCTGCCCAGGTTTTCCTGGATGGTGATGGCTCGTTCCGGGGTGAGCTCGATCGTGGCGCCGTCGATGTGACTCTGAAAGACCACCCCGTCGTCGCTCATCTTCCGTCGTTTGGCCAAGCTGAACACCTGATAGCCACCGGAATCGGTCAGGATCGTTCCGTCCCAGGACATCATGCGGTGCAAGCCGCCCAGCGCACGGACGCGCTCGTCTCCGGGCCGCAGCATGAGGTGGTAGGTGTTGCCCAGGCAAATCGTTGTACCCAAGGCCGAAAGAATCTGGGGATCGATGCCTTTGACCGTGCCGCATGTGCCCACGGGCATAAACACGGGGGTAGGAACGTCGCCCTGTGGGGTCGTGAGTACACCGGCTCTCGCCAGGCTTTCATCGCAGGTGTATTCCAGGCGGAATGAGAGTCGCTCGTTGGCGTGGGTGGAAGCGTTCATGAGATCAGCATCGTGTCGCCATAGGAGTAAAAACGAAAGCCTTTATCGACTGCCTCTTGATAGGCGTTCATGACGATCTCCAGTCCCGCGAACGCTGCAACCAGAGCCAGGAGCGAAGACTGAGGCAGATGAAAGTTGGTCATCAAGGCGTCGACAACCTGAAACGAGTACCCTGGCGTGATGTACAAGTTGGTCGCGCTCTTGCCGGTTCGCACCGTTCGCCGGCCTGTGGCCGCTCCTTCCAGGCAGCGCACGCTTGTGGTCCCCACAGCGACAACCCGTTGGGCGGAAGCCACCAAGTCGGCCGTCTCGGGGGGGATGATGGTTTGTTCGGGCTCCAGTACGTGCTCTTCCACGACGGAGGTTCGGATGGGTTGGAATGTTCCCGGACCTACGTGCAGCGTGATCCGTGCGAATTGAGCGCCTCGTTCTTGCATGGTCTCCATCAATGATTCCGTGAAATGGAGGCCGGCTGTAGGGGCGGCGACGGCACCCGGGTGGGTTGCGAACACGGTTTGGTATCGCACTCCGTCGGCCTCCTCGACAGGTCGGTCGATGTAGGGAGGTAAGGGGATTGTTCCGTTGCGTTGTAAGAAAGCATCGACGTCTTCGCCCACGTGGATGGTGGCCCGACCGTTGCCGTGGACGGCACGGACGGACACCGATTCACCGGTGTCTTCGCAGGTTAGGATCTGCCCGGCACGCAGAGGTTTGGACGAGCGGAGCATGACGTGTGCATCCGTGCCTTCGACGCGAAGTACGAGCAATTCCACGCGTCCCCCCGTCTCTTTCCGGGCCATGATTCGAGCCGGTCGAACGCGGGTGTCGTTGATGACCCACACGTCCCCGGGTCGTACCCGGTCCACCAACTGTGACACCCGGGCGTCGGTCCGAGTGGTCCCTTGATGTGCAGACAGCTCGAAGAGCCGCGCGTCATCGCGCCGGGCAGCAGGATGGAACGCGATGCGTTCGGGTGGAAGGTCGTAGTTGATGTCGTCGATATGCACGACCGCGGACTATAACCATGCTGTGGTTCAAGTCAACGTCCGGGACGAGGAGAGCCAAGTTGCCAGGGGGCTGGCGAGGGTCCGTTGGAACGCCTTATTCAGGGGCCGGGGGGCGGGTCGGGGACCGGGTCGGGGTCGGAGCAGACTTCGTTTCCGCTGACCCCCGCGATTGCGCAGCCGTCTGCCACCGACGACGTTCCCAACATGGTGCTGGGTCCGAGGAGGGTCAACCGACACTGAACCGTGCCTCCTGTTGTATCCCCGATCTGTCCCTTTGGAGAATAGGTTGCACAAGCGTCGTGGCAGGATGAAAAGGACGCAAAATTTGGCTTCCGGTCATCGACACATTGTGCGTCGACAATAGTGCACAGATTGTCGCACCAAGAACCACAGGTTGCCCCGCCGTAGGGTCCGGCATTTGCGCATTGTTCGTCCAAAACGATCTCGGTGTTGTTCAACTGGGCCATTCGGCACGAAAGGTTGTTTTTCCCGTTGGGGGTGGTCCCGCCAGGAGACCACTGGGCCCACTCAAGGCAATAGCTAAGGCACGTGGGCAGATTGGAGTATTGTGCGGTTTCGGTGGTGTTGCACGTGTCTTGAATCGCGTCGCAATACGCGGGGCAGTTGTAATCGGAACACGTCGGTGAGGTGGTCGGATTCATCTGTGCACAGGTCGTTTCGTCCATGGTTCCACTGCCGGCGATGGCTTTGCTCAGCAATGCGCTCTGGCAAGGCAGGGCGGCTTCGTACGACTCGCAGCCGTTTTGGCACATGGAATCGAGGACGTTGTCGGATGGGCAGAACGCGCTGATGAGTTGGCAAACAGAGTCGCATTCAGAGCCACACGCATCCTTGCTGATCGGGCCAGCCAATGGGCATGATTCCGCAGGCGTCAACGCGGCGAGCTTGGCCTGTTTACCCCGGCATTCAATGGCCTCGTCATCGTCTGGTCCCCACAGTGTGGTGCAAACATTCTCACAGGCCACGTTGGTGGGATACTGTGCATGGGGAGAGAAGCCCAGCGTCTGGGTGTCCGTCGTTCCACATGCGCTTTGCACGACGTGGCAATAGCGTTCACAAGACGGCTTGGCGTCGCTGCAGAAGACACCGTTCACGGCGTCGGTGGATGGGCAGTGCAAGTCCTGGTTGTTTTCGTCGAGCCCCGCAAGCCGACTGTGTTCAATGCGGCATTGCACCGTGTCGCCATCGAGGTCGCCGAGAGTGCCGTCTGTGCTCAACACCTTGCATTCGACCAGGCACGTCCCAATGTTTTGTACCGAGCCGGCGCAGTTGTGTTGTTTCAGGTGACACAAAACATCACACCAGCTGCCACATTGGTTCCCACCAGACACTCCTGCATAGAGGCAGTTGCTGTCCGGATCGTCCAACGCTGCTTTGGCGTAGGTGATCCGGCAACCCACAGTGTTTGTCGATGTATCTCCCGTTGTACCCGCAGGTATGCCAGCCCCGGACGAGCACACTTGCAGGCACTCATCCACGCTTTCGTATTGTGCGTTTGCCCCTGTACAGGCCGTCTGGACGGAACTGCAGTACGTTTGGCAATCGGGAAACGTGATCGTGGGAATGTCCGGTACAGGCGGGGCGACGTCGGGCGTAGGCGGAACGTTCGGCTCGAAGACCGTGCACTGAAGTAGCACCAAGCATACAAGCCAGCCCCATTGTTGGTGTTCAGTTCCCGCCATTCGTGCCCCACCCGAGCCAAGGATCCCTACTCATCTGTCCATAGTACCGACCCGATTGGCCTCCTCGCAACCAAGGGGGGCTTACACCCCTTGGGCGTCCGGTCCCCAAATGTATTTGTGGACTTGCAGATTGAGGCGGGCGTTCAGATTGTCTTCAATCATCCACGAGACCAGGGTTTTGGGGTCCACATCGTCCCAACTCGGCGCCATCAATACATGGCCCACACGGCTTGTCAGATTGTGCTCTCGCACAAAATCACGGGCCCATTCATAGTCTGGTCGGTCGGTGACTACGAACTTGATCTCATCCCCTTGGGTCAGCAGGTCCAAATTGGGAACGTGCAGGTGTTTGTTCACAAACGATGGGTCTTTGGGATCCATGTTGAAGGCGCCCGGTGTCTTGATGTCCATAATACGCACGACCTTCTTGGGTACGTCGTCCAGCGGGATCGTTCCATTGGTCTCCAGCAACACGATCATGTCCTTGTCAACCAATGCCTGCATCAGCGCGATGACGCGCTCTCCGTGCAACATGGGTTCACCGCCGGTGATGCAAACGGTGCGGGTACCATACGATTCAATGCGGTCGAGCAACGCCTGCTGTGAGAAGGGATCGCCGGAACCGAACGAATAGGGTGTGTCGCAATAGCCGCACCGCAAGTTGCACCGTGCCAGGCGGACAAAGACGCAAGGGACACCGGTATGGCTCCCCTCTCCTTGAATCGAGCAGAATATTTCAATTACACCCAACATTCGAATCGGTCCTCTGCTCGGTTGAATCCCAGCGTTGTTCCGGTCTCGGAGCATAGCCAAAGCAAGATCTGCTGCAAGTTCAAAACGAACGGGAGGCAGTGTTTTTTTTCGTTTTCGGCCCTTAGCTTGACAAAGTTAAGATGTCGACTGGTGAATAGAGAGGTCGGTTTGTACGTCTCATAGGGTGCAAAACGACGGGAGGGACGATGAATCGTTCGACACAATGTAGGATAACCGTGATGTTTGGGGCCCTTTGTCTCATGCCAACCCATGTTTAT
>CAUZBV010000211.1:0-6348 GCA_963578115.1 Myxococcales bacterium | reverse complement strand
ACGTTTCCTAGAGGCCTTTCATCCCATTTTTCAAGAAACGTTGTTTGAGGTAACGGACGGCAAACTCAATGGACAGATCGTTTATCAAAATCGATTGGAAACCAATGACGTTGAAGAGATTCGGAAACAGTTTCGACAGGATAGGCACCGGGATCGAATGCGGGGAACAACCAGTCGAGGACCTCATGTCGACGATTTGTTGTTTACCCTCAACGAAAAACCCGCCCGAACCTATGCTTCGCAAGGGCAGCACAGAGCCATTGTCTTGGCGATGAAGATCAGTGAAATACGGTTGCTCAGGCAAGATCTCGGGTACAGTCCGATTTTGTTGTTGGATGACGTCAGCAGTGAACTCGATGCGGAACGAAATGCGCTGTTGATGCGCTATTTATGCAGTGACGAATTTGGGGGTCAGGTCTTTCTGACCACGACTCTCCGCGAAGTCTTGCGTATTGACACGGACTTTGCGTGCTTTAAGATCCGCTCGGGAGAGGTGGTATGACCGTCGAAGTCCTGACAAGCGAGGACTTTGAGAGCGCGTGGCAATCGGTGGAAAAACATCGCTTTGGGTATGAATTGAACCGCCCTCCTTTTGTCGTAGCCTCCCTCCTTTTGTTCGGGTTTTGGATCTACTTGCTCATTTCAATCGCGTCGGTCGGACTGGATTTGGCACTGTCGATAGCAGGAATGGTTTCGTTGATTGTCAGTGGGTATCTTGGTTTCACGGCTCTTCGCTGGCGACATTTTGGGCGACTTAGTGGTGTCATTTGTCAAGAAGACCGGCTATTGTGGCGCCAAGTTGACGAAGCTTATTTCGTGCAATGGAACGATCTCACCTTTGATGGGATTGGCCTCTTGAGGCTGGAGTCGAGTAGCAAAAAATACGAACAGTTTTTGACCATTGGGGACAAGAAGTTGTTTCTATTTCGTCCATTTGTTCGGATTCGGCATCTGGAGACATTTATTGGAGAGGTGTTAATTCGGTTGGAACAACATGGTGGTATACCGACCACCGATTCGACGAGCTCTACGGCAAAGAGCCGTCGAAAAAAGAAAAAGGCAGTACGATGAGTCGATTTGTGATTGAAGGCGGACATAGACTTCGTGGCGAAATCACGCCATCAGGCAATAAGAACGAAGCGTTGCCCTGTCTTGCAGCCACTTTGCTCACCGATGAACCCGTCATTTTGAACAATTTGCCGCGGATTCGTGACGTTAATGTGATGCTCGATGCCCTGTCCAAATTGGGAGCAGATGTGGAAGAGCTTGGAAGTCCGAATCGCGTCCAGATTACGTGCGCGAATCTCTCCTCAAGCGAGCCAGACAAGGAACTTTGCAGTCAACTACGAGCGTCGATTCTTATGGCGGGACCTTTGCTGGCACGAACAGGAAAAGTCACTCTCTTTCCCCCCGGGGGTGATGTGATCGGCCGTCGTCGTCTCGACACCCATTTTAACGGGCTGCAAGCATTGGGGGCATCGTTTGAGATTGGCGAAGCCTTCAATCTGTCGACCAATCTACCCTTGGCCGGAGCGGACGTTTTTATGGACGAAGCGTCGGTCACTGCCACAGAGAATATTCTCATGGCTTCGGTGATGGGCAAGGGCACCAGTATCCTTCGCAATGTGGCCTGTGAGCCCCACGTGCAAGGCTTGTGCAACATGTTGCTCGCTATGGGTGCTCAGATCGATGGAATCAGCTCCAATACACTCACGATTCAAGGAGTCGACAAGCTACGTGGGTGTGAGTTCACCATTGGCACCGACTATTTGGAGGTTGGGAGCTTTATTGGTCTCGCCGCGTGTACAGACTCGGACATTGTGATTCGAAATGTGGGTCGTCAACACCTACGAATGATTCTCATGACGTTTGAGAAACTCGGGATCAAAGTCGAATGTGTGGGTGATGACGATCTGCGGATCCGCTCTGGGCAAGTGCTTTCGATTCGACAAGATCTGCACAGCACAATACCGCGAATTGATGATGCGCCCTGGCCGGCGTTTCCCACCGATTTGATGAGTATTGCCATCGTCACGGCAACCCAAGCGCAGGGAACGGTGCTGTTTTTTGAGAAGATGTATGAAGGACGAATGTTCTTTGTGGATCACCTCATCGGGATGGGCGCATCGATTATTTTGTGCGATCCCCATCGTGTTGTGGTTGTGGGCCCCAAGCAATTGTATGCAGCGCGTGTGGAGAGTCCGGATGTTCGAGCGGGGATGGCATTGCTGATTGCTGCTCTGTGTTCCAAGGGAACGACGATCATGGGCAACATTCGCCAGGTAGACCGGGGATACGAACGTATCGACGAAAAACTGCGACAGTTGGGAGCGCGGATCGAACGAGTTGATGACTGACGCTGACCGTCCAGTAAAACGCATCGTCGTCAAGTTTGGATCTGGTGTGCTCACGTTGGACAGTGGATCCTATCTGCAGGTGGATCGAAACGTCGTCTATTCACTGGCGGCAGAGCTTTCCGAAGCCATAGAGCAAGGCGTTGAGGTGATTGTTGTCTCCTCGGGTGCCATCGCTCTTGGTGTGGAAGAGATTGAACTCACGGAATGTCCTGAACCCCTCTGTGATGTGCAGGCCATGGCTGCAGTGGGTCAGAGCTTGTTGATGGTACTCTGGCGGGAAGCATTTGGTCGAAAAAACATTCGAGTCGGACAGGTCTTGCTTACGCATAGCGATCTGTCTGACCGGCAACGGTATCTCAATGTACGCGCAACGCTCGAAAGTCTGTTGTCCTACGGCGTTGTTCCAGTCGTCAACGAGAACGACACAGTGATGACCGATGAAATCACGGTCGGCGACAACGATCAGCTTTCTGCACAGGTAGCGAAGCTTATTGGTGCGGATACGTTGCTCTTGTTGACCACCGTGGATGGTGTGTTGGGTGACAACGGACAAGTCATCGGCCGCATTAACTTAGGGGACGACCCCAAGTCGTTCATCACCAGCGAGGTGTCGCGCATTGGGCGTGGTGGTATGCTGACGAAGCTCATCGCTGGGCAAGCGGCCGCCCATGGTGGGATTGCTGTGAGCATTCTCAATGGAAAAGAACCAGGGACGATTCGTCGAGCCATCCGACGAGAACCCGTGGGTACCCAATTTGAGTTTTCCGAGCGCACATTGGTGGGACGGAAACACTGGATCGCTTACACGCTGCGCGTCCAAGGATCGATACGACTGGACGAAGGTGCGACCCAAGCCATTGTGGACACGGGGGCATCGGTGTTGCCTGTCGGAATTGTGGCCGTCGACGGTTCATTTGAGGAAGGGGATGTCATTTCTATCGAAAATCAAGATGGGAAAGAAGTCGCCAGAGGTCTTGCACGTGTAGGCGCCCATACGATGGCGTCCTCAATGGGAAAAAAGGGCCAACCCGTTGTTCATCGCGATGACATGGTCATGTCGGTAGAGCGCTAAGCCATGGTCGCCGATCAATCAATACAACTCCCTGCTCTGCGATCCGAACTCCGCATCCGATCCTCTCAGAATGATCGTTTTCCATGGTTGATTGAAGATCCGATCCTTCTTCAGCGATTGCCTTTGGACATCCTTGGTAAGTCCATTGTCGAGCATTTGAGACAGTCCCACACTCCTCAGTCTCTCTATGGAGCGGTTAGCGCAGATCAAGAGCAAATGATACCGCCCACTTTGCTCTACCGCCATGTGACAACGCTTCAGCAATACGGACTGTTTGAAGGGGTTCGAGCCAACTTGTTACGCGAAGCCGCGAAGATCGCACAATCGGAACCACCCGCTTCGGAGCTCCCTGCTGATTTGCCCCTGAAATTTGTCGATGGACTAAAGCACGCTTGCCAAGCCTGTGGAAGTTGTTGCAGTGCTACGGATATAGGCCCCATTTCTTCGGAGCAAGCCGAAACGATTCGTTCGCATGAGTGGTCGGGGGTTATCGATGGATTGGCACCGGGCGAGGACGTGTTTCGTCAGGCAACCCATGAGGGTTCCACAATCCTGTTGACGCGGATGCGAAACGGACAGTGCGTTTTTTTGGCCGATGACAAACGGTGTCTCGTTCATCGCCACATGGGGTTGGCGGCAAAACCAACACCGTGTCGCCAATTTCCCTATGTGTTTTCCAAGGTTGGCGACCACGTGGATGTCAGTCTGAGTATGGAGTGTCGAGCGTATTGGAAAGCCAAACAAGCCGCTTCTCCTCCGTCGGAACACCAGGAATCATTGCGTGAACTGATTCAGTTGGGAGCCCCAATTCATGAGGTACCTGAGTTGGTTCAGGTCAACATGGGTCTGTCCGTTCATCGATCCAAGTACGTGGCACTGGAGCAAGATCTCATTGCTGCACTCGAGAAACCCAGTGATGACAACAGCCCGCTTGCTCCTATTCGCACGTTTGTTCGCGAAGCAAATGACAGATTGGATGAGATTATGAGACCGATCCGGTCGGATGAAACCGGTTGGATAAATCCCGCCACCTGGTCGGCGATCTTTGGATGCGCCATGGACGACGAGAAAGAACACGCTGTGACCATGAAGGATCTGTTGGATGGCTTGGTCGAATTTTGCGACGAGGCGGTGCTCATTGCACGGAAGAGAGGGCTCGAAGGACTTGCCAATCGTTTTTCATTCTTGGGGGCATCGTCCCGAGCTGCTTCCGATCCCCAGGGGTTCGAAAGATTGCGCTGGCTTGAGCCGGAAGTGGCGTATTCCATTGTGAGCGATTTAATCATTGGCGGTCTTTTCTCCAAGGATCTGGTTCGAACAGCACCGATTCAATTCGGACTGGGAATGCTGAGTATTCGAGCTGTGTTGACCGTATATGGAGCCTGTCACCGCGCACGCGAAGCATGCAGGGTCGAGGTGACAGTGCAAGACCTGATTGACAGCATGGTTACCCTCAGTAAGATGCTTCGCGAACGTGCTGTACTCGACTTTATGAGGGACCATGAGAAGTCCCTGTTTTCGCTTTTCGTCAGAGACTTCACGCGGGCCAACGACACGTAGTACTTGGCTGCAAGTGAAGCGAAGGAGAATGCCGATGACTTATCGACTAACTATCATTGCAACATTGCTTTCAATGACCTTTGTTGCATGTGGAAAAAACACACCCGAGAAAAAGGAACCGGCAGCGACCGGTGAATCTGCGACGACATCCGGTCAATCGGCCGTTGCTGTGAGCGCAGCCGACAAAACGGGAGCCGTTGCAGAAGCCGAGGGCAAACAGGCAGCGGTGAGTGGCGAAAGTGCAACAGCGGCTGACAACGCTCCAGCCAAGGCTGGTTCGGAATCCTCGGACAAGCGTCTCGCCGGTCCGGTGGCGTTGGTGAATGGCAAGCCCATCAGCAGTGAGCGTTTTTATAAGAAAGTGGACGCGGTGTTGAAACACAACTCACGGCTTCCTCCAGAACGACGAAATCGGGTCAAACAGAGCTTTTTGAAGCGTTTGATAGAGGACGAGTTGATTCACCAGGCCGTTCAAGGAGAGGGTGTTGTGGCGCCCAAAGAAGCCATTGAAGCCGAGTACGAGAAATACAAGAAGCGCTTCCGCACGGACGAACAATTCAAGCAATACTTGAGCCGAGCCAAGCTTACAGAAGCGGACATCAGAAAGCGTATTGAAGACAAGAAATTGGTTTGGTTGTTACTCGAAAAGAAAGGCAACTTGAGCGTGACCGATGTGGAGGCAGAAGAGTTTTACCAGAAAAACAAACGATTCTACGAAGAGCGAGAGACGATCAAGGCGCGCCACATCTTGGTCAAAGTGGCCAAGAATGCGGGCAAGGATGTGGAAAAAACGGCGCTCAAGAAAATTCAGCAGGCTCAAGCCGAGCTCAAGAAAGGAACGCCCTTTGAGGACGTGGCCAAGAAATTCAGTGAAGGTCCTTCTGCGGCTCGTGGCGGCATGTTAACGCCATTTGGAAAAAATCAGATGGTGAAACCTTTCGAAGAGAAGGCCTTTACCATGAAGGCGAATGAAGTTTCTTCGCCGGTTCGAACCCGTCACGGATTCCACATTATCGAGGTGTTGGAGCACCGTGAAGCCCGAACAAAACCCTTTGAAGAGGTCAAGGATGGCATTCTGGACAGTCTCCGAAACAAGAAGTTCTTTACTGCGAGACGAAAACTGGTGACCGACCTTCGAGAGAAGGCGAAGATTGAAAAGAAGATTGAATTCCCTGTTGAGAAGAGTCCATCGACGGGTGCTGCGCCTGGTCTCCCGCATGGTCACCCACCGATTCACGCCAAGTCTTTGAAGCCGCCAACTGTGGCACCGGTTCGTACAATCACCGCCAAGCCATCCGCTCCGGCGAGTTCGTCAGAAGCGCCAGGAAAGTAATCGATGGGAACACGCTCTTCACGACG
>CAUZBV010000210.1:0-6420 GCA_963578115.1 Myxococcales bacterium | reverse complement strand
CGCTACGCCGAGCTGGGGGTGTATTTGCCCAAATGCACCAAGCTCTGATGGACATCGACATTCCATTTCATCAATTGGATCCCTCGACGGTCCCGACCGACATGTTGGGAGTGGTCCAGGCCACGTGGCAGCATCGGGTCACCACCGAATACCGCTCCATTCAGATCATGACTCGCTTTATGACGGAGATCTTGGGCGCGGGCGATCCATTGGACGTCTACGCGGGGGCAGTGGACATGATCGAAGACGAAATCCGGCATACGGCCCTGTGTGCGGAGGTCGTCCGTGCGCTGGGAGAACAACCCATGTTGCCCGAGCCGGTCTCCATGCCCGAATCGGACGCGTTTCTGGCCATGCCCATGATGCATCGATCGTTGGCCACAGCCATCTCCATGTTGGCCGTCAACGAGACCTTGTCGTGCGGTTTCATCGAGGACTTGGCCAATCGGTGCGACCATCCCGTTATCGGTGCGGTCTTGAAGGCCACCATTGCCGACGAAGAAGGGCACGAAGCGTTCGGCTGGGAGTACATCCGCAAATCGCTCACCCGCTTTCCGGAAGAGTCACTGTCCGAATGGCAGGCCATTGCCCAGCAGGCGTTGACGGCGCAGCGTTCCCAAGCCATGGCTGTCCTCAACGAATTGCCCGCCGACAAGCGCACTTTGGAAGCTTGGCCGGACACGGAGCTCGTGCAATGGGGACTCTTCAGCCCGCAACGCCAAGCGTTGGTGTACGAGAAGACCTACAACGAGGTCTTGGAACCGCACATGAAAGAGCTCAATTTGTTCTAAGGCAGCGCGTCTTTTAGCGCCGGCGGACTCCGCGCACGGCATGGAAGAGTCCGACCATCAGCACCATGCCCGTCGCGACGGTCGCGTGCCCCCAGATCAAGTGGATGGGTTGGGTGATGGGGCAGTGCAACTGAAGCGCCAGGATGCCCGCGAGTCCGCCGCACAGGGCGGTAAAGAGCCTTCGGAAGCCACTGCCTTGTCTGTCGCGATCGAGCAAGGCGACGATCACGACCAGTGGAATGGCGACGATGGAACCAAAGGTGAAGCAAGCCACGGCCTTCGATAGTAGGTCATCTCCGGCGCCTTGAAGGGACATGGTGTGGAGATCGTGCGCCATGGGGAGCAGCCCCTGGACGAAGGGCAGGGCGAGGCCAAGAGCGGCGAGGCCCACGATGACAACCCGTTGCGGTGTGGGTTTGTAGGCGGGCAAGAGCGCAATCCAGACCATGAGCAGGTAGAGCAGTCCCAACCCTCCGAGCATCCAGCCCATCCGAGGGAGCGGATACACGGGCCAGTCCACCCGTCCTGTGAGGAGCAAAACCAGAAGGGAGATCGCGACGACGCTGATGATCGCAATGCCCAGTCGCTCTGGTGTGGCGCGGTTTCGAAGCCACGCTGCGAGGCCTTTTTCGGCGGCCACTTGCTCCGCCACGCCTTCAAAAAGGGCGCCTGCGTCCAACTCGGTGGGCGCGTCGCTCTCCAGGGAGCGCAAGTCGAGGGGATCGGTCGTCGGTTCAGTCATCGTTCACTCTCTTGTATACCCCTTTCGTTCAAAGGGTTACATTCCGTCTCTTCCAGTTGTGCTCGCAATTTGGCGTAGCCGCGGTGTGCACGGACCTTAACTGCGCTCAACGACACCCCCATGATCTGCGCCACTTCCGGAAACGACAGGCCTTCGAGCCAATACAGCTCGATCACCTCGCGCATGGAGTCGGAAAGGGTGGCCAAGGCCACTCGGACCCGACGTCGTTTGTCCGTGACCTCCGGATCGTAGGGCGCACTTACAGGGGCCGTGTGGCCGTCCGGTTCCAGCGTGTCTTCTCGCCGACGAGACAACGAACGCAAGTGTTGTCGTTTGACGTTCATGGCGATGGTCATCAACCAGGGACGGAGCTTGGCACCCGCCCGAAAGTCATGTCGTGCCCGATGAAGTTGTAGAAATGTTTTCTGAACCAGATCGCCGGTCTCCGCTTGGGTGGCCATGCCGCGGGCCATGATGCGCGTGAGCAGGGAAACATAGCGATCAAAGAGCGCCCGAAGAGCGCCCTCTTCGTCGGCTACATAGCGTGCCATCAACTCTTCGTCAGAAAAATTCACGGGTTGAGTGTAACCGATTGTCTCCGGCCGACATACCCGGGGCAGAAATCACATGGAGGTTACCCAAATGAATTCAAGAATTAGTGATCATATCGTACTCTTTTCCACCTGCGCCATCATGGGTGCAATCGCAGTCGGTTCCGTCTCATGTGGCGACGGCAGCGAGTCAACCATCGGCTCCGATACCGCCACTCGCACGCTCGCCCTGGCGTTTGAAGGCCTGGAGGCGTTGGGCGACGATTATGTATACGAGGGATGGGTTCTTGTGGACGGCGCGCCGGTGTCGACTGGTGTTTTCGAAGTGGACGAGAACGGCGTTTCCACGCCCAATGAGTTTGTGCTACCTGCCGACATCGCCGATGCAGCCAACCTCTTTGTGCTGACCATCGAGCCCGCCGTGGGCGACGATCCTGCGCCGAGCCATGTCCACGTGCTGGGCGGTGCTTTCCAAGATGGGGCAGCCGATCTGACCCTCGATCACGAAGCCGCATTGGGGACCGATTTCATGGACGCCGCCGGTGGGTTTATTCTCAAAACACCGACGACCCATGATCTGGACGACGATGATTCCAATGGTATTTGGTGGCTTCAAATTACGGACGATGGGCCTGCGCCATCGTTGGTGTTGCCGGCGTTGCCCGAGGGTTGGGTGTACGAAGGTTGGGTCGTGGGCGACGACGGCCCCATCTCCACCGGACGCTTTGGTGCGGCGGATGAAGAGGATTCCGATGGTGCGGGCATGACGGCCGGCCCCGATGGTTTCCCCATGTTTGCAGGCCAGGACTTCATCGTGCCGCCCAAGGACCTGATTGGTCACACTGCGGTGATCTCGGTGGAGCCTGAGCCGGACAACAGTCCAGCGCCTTTCACGCTCAAGCCCCTGGTTACCCCCAGCATTATGGATGCGGGTGGTGGTGTATTGCAGACCATGGAAAACCACGCCATGAATCACACCATCACGGGCTCGGCCTGGTTCAAGGCCTCCGAGTAGTCCCCTTACGCTCGGCAGATCGCCTTCCCCTGTCCCTCTGCCGAGCGTATCTCTCGAGTGCTGCCCGTCCCCACGCAAAACGTCTTCCCATTTCTGTCCAGCGTGGGGATGGGCAGCAACCTCGTTTCCCTCCTTCCTGGAATCCAACTCCCCATCTCGTCTTCTCTGTCCGTGCCTTAGGGAGATAATCTGTCTCTGAGCCCTTGTCCGGCGCGAAGGACCGGGATAGTCTGGCCTTATGTTCGACATCAAGAAGATGAAGCAGATGCTCCTGCCTACCGATTTTTCCGAGGGTGCGCAGCGAAGTCTGGAGGTGGCCAAGCGACTGGCCTTGCGCTTTGGGTTGACCATCCATCTGGTTCATGTGGACGAGGAGCGGGCGCTTGGCATGCACGGTTCCGATGACCTCATTCACTTCATGAACGACGTGGACGCTCGGCGCAAAGAGTGGATGGAAGACATGGCGGCCCAGCTCGGCGACGAGGGGATCGATGTGGTCTTGGTGCGCCTGGAAGGTGTGGGCTCCGAAGAGATCCTGAGCTACGCCACGCGCGAATCCATCGAGCTCATCGTCATGGGGACGGTCGGCCACACGACCGTCAAAGAGATGTTGCTTGGTTCCACCATTCGCGCCGTGCTTCGAGAGGCCACCTGTCCCGTGCTCTCGATCAACGCCCGCTGGATGTCCGATGATCCATGGACTGTCGGCAAAGTGCTCTTTCCCACGGACTTCGGTGACACCGCGTTGGCAGGCGTCGCCGTGGCCGGCGGTTTGGCGCGCGCTTGGGAAGCCGAGTTGGGGCTCTTGCACGTGCTTCGGGTGCCGACCTACATCCCGTCCATACCCGGTGAGCCGCCATTCTATCTCTCACTGGAGGCCTTCGAAACGTCCCATCTTCGGGCGAACAATCAACTCAACGAGCTCAAAGACGTGGCGGTGTTGGGGGGCTTGGACGTGACGACCGACGTAATCCTGTCGGGCGATGCAGCCGAGGGGATCGTGACCTACGCCACCGACAACGGTTGCCAACTTCTGGTGATTCCACGACACGGTCGGGGTGGTCTGCGCAGTTTTTTCTTCGGCCGCGTGGTGGATCAGGTCGTCAAACGGTCCCCCTATCCCGTGCTGAGCTTTGTCCCCGCCGTGACCGAATAGCGCCCACAAAAACGAACACTCGCACTTTTTAGAAAAATGTGCTAACGTGCGGCCCGCGTGCGGGAGCTGGAGTTGACTATGCGGTTGTTGTGGTGGATAGCGATGATGGGAGGCGTTTTTTCCATCTGTGCCTGTGGCCCTGTGGGTACCCCGAGTACCCCCGTGCCCAGTGGTCCCGGCAATCTCAATGGTTTCGGCCAAGATCCAGACAGTTATATTTTTAGTGCGGACACAAGCGAGCCGTGGAGCGTACCGGACGCCCAATCGGGCGATGGGAACACGGTCTCACAGTGGGACGATCCCGACGAGGTGTGTGGGTACGGCAGCGTGTATGGGATCGTGTGTAGCAAGTCGCTCCAGATGTTCGTGAACGACGCCACCGTGACCGTGGACACGGTGGATTGCGATGGCAACCCATTGCTTATCGAGGTGCAAAGCGACGCGGAGGGATACTACACGTTGGAGGGTGTCCCCAGCGGCATGCAGACCATTTACGTCAACAAGGAGCTCTTCCACACCGAGTACACCATCCTGATCAAGGACGGCAAGCTCTCGGACGTGACGGGCGTGGGTCATAAAGAGTGCTTCCAGGCCTTTGGCTGCACTGAAACGGTGACCTCCATCCCCGTGCAATCCAAGCAAGTGGGTGGTTTGGCGGATGTGGTCTGGTTTATCGACACCTCGGGTAGCATGAAACAAGAGGCGGCTTGGTTGCAGCAGAACGTCAACGCGTTTGCCCAACACATCGCCAATCAGAACGTGAGTTATCGGGTGATCTTGATCGCCGAGGGTTTCAATCTCTGTGTGCCGCCGCCACTGGGCGGACCCAATTGCACGGACGGTCCAAATTTCCGGCACATCAAGACAAAGGTCAGTAGCACCAATGGTCTGCAAAAGTTGGTGGACCTCTATCCCCTTTACCAGGACTTCCTGCGCAAGGGCGCTATGACCAACTTTGTGGCGGTGACCGACGACAACAGCAAGAAGACAGCCACGTGGTTTGATCAGAGCATCAAAGCGTTCGGGAATCCCGGCATATCCAAACCCTACCTCTTCCACAGCATCGTGGCCTACGGTGACATTCCCTTTGTGGGGTGTTGGGGCGGAGCCGACATCGGTACGCAATACCTCTTGTTGACCAGCCAGACGGGCGGAGCCCACTTTCCCATCTGCGAGACCGATTGGGGGAGCATCTTTGGCCAGCTGGCGGAAACGGTCGTCAACACGGTCCAACCGGTCTGTATGTACGCGCTGCCCATGCCCGACAAGATCCCCGCCCTCGATAAGATCCAGGTGACCTATGCCAACAATGGGGTCACCATGTCGGTTCCGATGGTGTCCGGTCCGGAGGCGTGCGTCGGCACCACCCAGGGCTGGTATGTGGACAACGTCGACAACCCTACGTCCATTCTCTTCTGTTCCTCCACGTGTTCCGAATTTCAAACCGGGCTGTTGACCTTCGAATACGGGTGTTGAACCGCGGACGTGGCCCCAGCGTCTTTCGACGCGCGCCAGGAGCAAATAGGTGTTGTAAGCTGGGCTCTCCAATTCCAAACACAGGAGAAGACCGCCATGCAAAGGTATGTTTTGATGACTCGCCTCGATCCGAGCGTGATGCAGGACCGCCGGGGCCGCCAGGCCGTGGAAAAAAGTGTGAAAACGCCTTGTGGACAAGCTGTGTCCGGAGGTTAAGTGGGTGTCTCATTACGCATTGTTGGGTCCGTATGACTTCATGGACATTTACGAGGCGCCCAACGATGAGGTGGCCCATCGGGTATCGCTGATCACGTGAACCAGTGGTGCGCTGGTCGCGGAGAGTTGGCCGGCCCTTCCCTATGAGAGTTTCGTTCAGCTTGCGGCGGAGGTGGAAAACGAGCCGCTCTGATGCGTCCGGGCTGGGACGAACGGACGATCCTGCCGACGGTGTCTTTTCGGCTTGGATGTCATTCGTGCACTTTCAGGTTGGTCTGTTGCTGCTGCTGTTCCTGTTGCTGAACCGGGTCCGGGGTGACAACAAGGAGCGCTTGCGTCATGATCGCCCTATGGCCGAACGCGGTAATATTTTTGGACAAAGCGATCCGTCTGAGAGCGGCGAGCGCTTCGAGACCCTGTTGAAGCAAGGAAATGTGGTCATCGAGCGGATCGTCAGCTCGGCCAACGCCGAG